>CAVJMX010000026.1:0-12434 GCA_963650795.1 Bacteroidales bacterium H4 | reverse complement strand
ACCATGCAGAGCCTTGTCCGCACCAGAGTCGGAGAATTCCGGCTTACGGATGCTCTGACGCTGGCACAGTTACAGGAACTTCGGGATACGGACCGCTTAGAGGAGGCACTGCTTCCCACAGACCGTATTTTTGCGGATTTTCATGCATTACATGTAGAAGAAAAATGGCGCAAACTGATCGACAACGGGAATGCTTTTTATCCGGGACAGACCATGGAGCAGACCACGTATCCAAAAGGAGAATGGGTGCGTGTTTATAGAGAGGACGACAGCTTCGTGGGCATCTACGCGTATGAGGAGACAAAAGCGTGGTATCAGCCTGTGAAGATATTCCCCGGTACAACGTTCAAAAGTTAAACGGTACAACGCTTGGTTGTGCCTGTCATATAGAAAGCAGGAAACAAAAATTGGAGATCATTGCAGGAACAACAGACTTTTATCTGGAAAGAGATACCGCAGTAGCCATCGGCAAATTCGACGGAGTCCATCTGGGACACAGAAGACTTTTGGAAGAGATCCTCGGTAGAAAAAAGGACGGGCTGGCAGCGTGCGTTTTTACGTTTGATCCCACACCGGCAGTGCTGTTCGGTCAGCCGGATTGGAAAGAACTGACGACGAGAGAAGAGAAGCGGGGCATATTTGAGCGTCTTGGAATCGACATCCTGATCGAATTCCCGTTAACGAAGGAGACCGCAGCGACAGAACCGGAGCGTTTTGTGACGGAGATTCTGGCAAAGCAGATGAATACCCGTTTCGTAGCGGCAGGTGAAGACCTGTCTTTTGGTAAAAACGGCGCGGGCAATGCAGAACTTCTGGAAAAAATGGCTCCGCAGCTGGGCTTCTGCGTCCAGACCATAGAGAAGATCGAAGTAAACGGTATCGAAGTCAGCTCCACCTATATCCGTAAGCTGGTGGAGGAAGGACGGATGGAAGAAGCGGAAGAGATGCTGGGAATGCCCTATACGCTGGCTGGTCGTGTGGAGCATGGCAACCACATCGGCCATACCCTGGGATTCCCTACGGTGAATCTGCTGCCACCCGCGGGCAAGCTTCTGCCCCCTAACGGCGTTTATTATGCGGCTGTGCGACATGATGGGAAGATCTATAAGGCAATCAGCAATGTGGGAACCAAACCAACAGTATCTTCTGAAAAAGTGATGGGTGTAGAATCCTATCTGTATGATTTCGACCGAGATATCTATGGGCAGGAAATTGAAGTGGCATTAAAATGTTTCCGACGCCCGGAGCGCAGATTTGGGTCTCTGGAAGAACTTAAAAAGCAGTTGGACCATGATATCGCGGATGGTCGAAATGCATAAATAATAAGTTTATTTTGCACAAAAGCGGCGAAAAAGCGTAAAGTTTTGTAAAGAAAGTAAAAGAAAAGTAAAATATTCATTGCAAGTTTTAAATCTATCTCGTAAAATATAGTTTGGATCATAAATGAGTTTGTTAAGATTTAGGTAAGAGAGATTGAGGGATTTAAAATGAGCTTGGGAACAATATTGTCAATGGCAGGAGGTCTGGGACTGTTTTTATTCGGAATGGAACTGATGAGTGATTCCATCGAGAAGGTAGCAGGTGCCAGACTTCGTCGTATTCTGGAAATCTTCACCACGAACCGTTTTATGGGCATGATCGTCGGTATTATCTTCACCGGCATCATCCAGTCTTCTTCTGCATGTACGGTTATGGTAGTCAGCTTCGTTAACTCCGGTCTGATGAATCTGTATCAGGCGGCAGGCGTTATCCTGGGTGCCAATATCGGTACCACCATCACATCACAACTGGTATCTTTTAATTTATCGAAAATAGCTCCGCTGATCCTGTTAGTCGGTGTGGTTGTGATGATGTTCACGAAAAAAGAAAAAGTCCGCAAAGTGGCAGAGGTAGTCGTAGGCTTCGGTATTCTGTTCGTTGGACTGAGCACCATGTCCCAGGCAATGGCGAACATGAAGAATGAACCCCAGGTAGTGAATCTTTTGATGTCTCTTAAGAATCCGTTCCTGGCTACTCTGATGGGATTTGCGCTGACAGCTATCATTCAGAGCTCCTCCGTAACGGTCAGCATTGTACTGCTGTTAGCAAATCAGGATTTATTGCCGCTGCCTATCACCTTGTACATTATTTTAGGATGTAATATTGGTGCCTGCGCTACTGCGATGCTGGCATCCATGACCGGTAAGAAGGATGCGAAGAGAGCGGCACTGATTCATCTGCTGTTCAATATCATTGGTACGATCATTATCTACATTGCTCTGTTTATAGCAGGAGACCAGATCGTATGGCTGATCAAATCCATCTCTGCAGACAACGGCAGATTCGTAGCAAATGCTCATACACTGATCAAGGTAACCCAGGTAATTCTGCTTTTCCCGTTCACAGGCTGGCTGGTGAAGATGACCTACCTGATCGTACCCGGAGAGGATCAGAAGGTTGGTTACAGAGAGAGTTATCAGTTAAAATACATCGGCGACAAAGTGGTATTCAACCCCGCTACCGCAGTGGTAGAGGTTATCAAAGAGCTGGAGCGTATGGCGTCTCTGGCAGAGGAGAATTTAAACCGTGCCATGAATGCCCTGATTACGTTGGATGAAGAAGATATCGAGGAGGTCTACGAGGTAGAGAAAAATATCAACTTCCTGAACCATGCCATCACGGATTACCTGGTGAAGATCAATCAGACTACACTGCCTATCGAAGACTTGAACAGTCTGGGCGCTTTGTTCCATGTAGTAAACGATATCGAGCGTATCGGTGACCATGCAGAGAACGTGGCGGATGCGGCGAAACAGCGTAAGGAAGAAGGCGTATCCATCAGCAAGGAAGCCCAGAAGGAACTGGGAGATATGCTGGAGATGGTCAATAAGATCATTCGTTATGCTGTAGAGATGTTTGCCAAGAGCGATGAGACCCATATGCAGGAGATCATTACGTTAGAGGATCAGGTAGATGAGAAGGAGAGAGAGCTTCAGAAGAAGCATGTAGAGCGTCTGACAAAGGGAGAATGTTCTCCCGAAGCCGGCATGATCTTCTCCGATATTGTATCCGGTCTGGAGAGAGTCGCAGACCATGCCACCAACATTGCATTTGCCATCACCACAGAAGAGGAAATGGATGAGGGTAAGGTAAAAAATTAGAAGATAAGACAGAAATGATAAAGAAGCTATAAAAGGCTGCCCCGCATATGCGGGACAGCCTTTTTGGGGAGTTAGCTTACCACCATAATGCTCAGTGTAATGGAATCTCGAAGATCTGACCTCTGCCATATTCATAGGTCTTCTGACATTCTTCTGTATACTCCGGTTGTGAAAATCCTACATATAATGTGGCGGAAGTACCGTCACAGCTGCGATTGCCGGATTCATCTACTGTAGTAAATGCCACGGCGGGAACTTCGATCCGGAATTCCCCGTCTGCTCCGGCTTCCAGGCGGATCCGCATAAAGGCTGCCAGCTTGTGATTTGGCACTTCATTGGCTGAATCGTTCACATGGACATAGACCTGTAAGACATCACTTAAGTCACGATCCGTGGAATTCTGGCAATGCACTGTGATCTGAACGGTAGGAATCTCCTTCGTGTCGTCCACCCTGGATATTTTCGCTTCTGTGATCTGCAGTTCCCCGTAGGTCAGTCCAAAACCGAAAGGCTTCCAGGGGTTACCTTCAAAATAGCGATAGGTACGTCCGGTCATGCGATAATCGGTAATGTCCGGAAGAGGACTGTCATTATAATAGAAGGTCAGTGGCAGTTTGCCGCCGGGAGATACTCTGCCGAATAAAATATCTGCAATGGCGCGTCCACCTTCACCGCCGGGATACCAGGCATGCAGGATCGCAGACACCTGATCTTCATAGGCGGATAAGTCAATGGAACTTCCGGCGAGATCGACCAGGACCACCGGAGTGCCGGTAGCAAGTACCTGTTCCACCAGATCTCTCTGAATCTTAGGAAGCAGCAGATCCGGTTTGTCACCGCTGGCAAAAGCATTGCTTACATCTCCCTGTTCCCCCTCTAAAGTAGCGTCCAGACCGACACAAAGGATGGCAAGATCGCTGGATTCTGCAAGTGCCACAGCTTCGGGAATACGATAATTCTGGAATACTTTTCGTACCGCAGGATCATCATAGAGCAGACACCCTTCTGCATAATTCACATCCCAGTCAGTATCTTCACAGATCCTTGTGATGCCTTCCACCACAGTGACAGTGCGGGGCGGGGTACCGTTGTAATTGCCCACCAGGGCTGCAGGACTGTCGGCATTGGGACCAATGACAGCTACACGTTTTTTATCTTTCAGGGAAAGGGGTAGTGTGCCGTCATTTTTTAACAGAACACAGCTCTCCACAGCAGCCTGATAAGCCAGCTCTCTATGTTCTTTACAGCCCACGACATTGTAAGGAATCTCATCCAGTGAACTGTGATCGAAGAGTCCTAACAGGTATCTGGTGGTGAAGAGGCATACGGCACTGCGGCGAATTTCTTCTTCGCTTACTTTTCCCTGCTTATATGCCTGCAAAATATATTCATAAGTACAGCCACAGTTCAAGTCACAGCCCTTCTCCAGAGCGAGAGCAGCGGAATCCTCGGGGAAAGCAGTCACATGATGCCCCTCGTGGAAATCCCGGATTGCCCAACAGTCGGAGACGAAATGCCCTTCAAAATGCCATTTTCCGCGAAGCACATCATCCATCAGATAGGAGTGTGCACAACAGGGCTCACCGTTGGTACGGTTGTAAGCACCCATGACAGCTTCCACATCCGCCTGAGTTACCAGAGCTTCAAATGCGGGAAGATATGTCTCCCACAGATCCTTCTGTGTAGCTTTGGCGTCAAAGCTGTGACGCAGGGCTTCCGGACCGGAGTGCACGGCAAAATGTTTTGCACAGGCAGCAGTTGTAAGGTAACCGTCACGCTCCGTCTGCAAGCCTTCCACAAAGGCACAGCCAAGTGTAGCGGTGAGCACGGGATCCTCTCCGTATGTCTCCTGACCGCGTCCCCAGCGGGGATCACGGAAGATATTGATGTTAGGTGACCACATGGTCACGCCCTTATAGCGGGTACGATCCCCCTGACGGGAATATGCGTTATATTTTGCTCTTGCTTCCAGGGCGATGGAACCGGCAATATTTTGCAGAAGATCACGGTCAAAAGTTGCACCCAGACCGATCGCCTGCGGATAGCAGGTAGCGGTGCCGGCTCTGGCGACTCCGTGGAGTGCTTCGCTCCACCAGTCATAGGCGGGAACGCCCAGACGGGGAATCGCCGGAGAGGAGTGCAGCAGCTGCGATGCCGCTTCTTCTATTGTCATTTCCGCAACCAGTGCGGCAGCTTTTTCTCTGGCTTCTGTTCGATTCATAAAATCACTCTCCTTTTAATTTTTTAAATTGGAATTGCTTTCATTTACAATTATTGTAAGTGAAAAATGTGCAGACTGCACGACAAAAAGTAATTACATATAGGACAAAAATTGCTATTTTTAGAAAAACAGTGGAAATCTTAAACAGAATATGCTATGTAAAATACAGTAGGCTGCAAATTTGCAGATTGTGAAAGACATGAGGATGAAAATGAGTACAGTAAAACCATTTTATGAGAGCCGGAGAAGGATATATGACTGTCATGTCTGGCGGCATCCGAATTTCCCGCTCCACCTGCACAAGCATATGGAGTTCGTTCATGTGACAGAGGGGGAGATGGATGCTACTGTGGCGGGAACGTGCTACCATCTGACTGCAGGAGACTGTCTGATGATCTATCCGAATCAGATTCACTCCTATAGCTCTGTAGGGGAGGTGGGGATGCTCCTGATTATTGCTGATATGGATATCATAGGAGAATTTGACAGAGAATTCACCTATTATGATATGGAATCTCCCTGCTTCCGCAAAAGCTCGCTCAGCCGTTATGGACAGATGGTGCTGGACATTCTGGTGGAGCTGGGACTGCGTAGGGAGTCCAGACCTTTCCGGCAGGATAAGGGACTTCTGATGGCGCTCCTTGCAGACATATATGAAAACATTCCGGTGATTAAAAAGGACAAGCCTTCGGATCTTAATATCACGCAGAAGCTTTTGCAATATGTGAACGACAATATCACCGGGGAACTGACAGCACAGAAGGTGGCGAAGGAACTGGGTATCAGCCCATATTATCTGTCGCATATATTCTCATCCCAGTTAAATATTTCATTTCCCTCTTATGTGGCGCAACAGCGGATGATCTTAGCCTGCAATCTGTTAAAGGACAGCAGAAAGACTGTGACGGAGATCAGCTACGAGTGCGGATTTTCCAATCTTCGTACCTTCCATCGCAGTTTCCTGCAAAGGTATGAATGCACCCCAACCCAGTGGAGGGAGAGGAGCCGTACTGGAACGGATGAGAAAATACGGCATCAGCTCTGGAATCCGGAAAAAATAGATTTTTAATCCGTATCTGCCCAGCTATGAATATATTCCGGTATTTACGCTGGAGTAAAATATTTCCTTTTCTCAGCTTTCGAAGTGTAGTATACTGTTTGTGGACAAATGACAGAACAAATGAGCAATGATCGTGAAAGGCGGTAAGTAAATGACAGCGGAAATTATCTGTGTAGGTACCGAGATATTACTGGGGAACATTGTGAATACAAATGCAGCATATCTGGCGGAAAAGCTTGCGGAAGCCGGACTGGACTGCTACTACCAGACGGTGGTGGGAGACAATGCAGAAAGACTGGCGGGTGTGTTAAAATGCGCCATGGACCGTTCGGATGTGATATTGTTAACCGGCGGACTGGGACCCACGGAAGATGATCTGACCAAGGAGACGGCGGCGAAAGTCTGTGGGAAGAACTTATCCGTGGATGACCACAGCATGGAGCGGATTGCTGAATTTTTTGCGGTGAGAGATTTGCAGCCTACGGAAAATAACTGGAAGCAGGCGATGGTCCCCGAGGGAGCAAAGGCGCTGGACAACGATAACGGCACGGCACCGGGCATTATCCTGGAGACAGAGAAGAACCGTATCATATTACTGCCGGGACCTCCTGCGGAGATGATTCCCATGTTTGAGCAGCAGGTGTTTCCTTATCTGGAGGGACTGACGCCCGGAATCATCTGTTCCCAGACGGTGAAAATATGTGGTGTGCCGGAGAGCCGGGTGGAGGAAACTCTGAAGGATCTGATCGATGAGCAGACCAATCCGACCATAGCTACTTATGCCAAGACCGGAGAAGTACATATCCGGGTGACTGCTTCCGGGGAAAATGCCAAGGCAGCTGGAAAAGCCATCAAGCCTGTGGTGAAGGAATTGAAATCCCGTTTCGGAGCGGATATCTACAGCACCAAGGCGGAGACCACCCTGGAGATGGCAGTGGCAGATCTGCTGCTTGCCAACGATCTGACCGTGACCACCGCAGAGTCCTGCACCGGCGGCATGATCGCGGCAAGGATCATCAATGTGCCCGGCGTATCGGAATGCTACAAGGCGGGACTGGTGACCTATTCCAATAAGGCAAAACGGAAATTCTTAGGAGTGCGCAAGAGCACCCTGGATAAATACGGCGCTGTCAGCAGTAAGACGGCATCGGAGATGGCAAAAGGAGCCGCTCTTTTAATGAAAGCGGATGTTGCTGTGGCTGTGACCGGTATTGCGGGACCCGACGGCGGTACGAAGGAGAAGCCGGTAGGACTGGTATACATCGGCTGCAGCGTCAAAGGAGAAGTTACGGTGAAGGAATATCATTTCTCCGGAACACGCAGCCAGGTCAGAGAGGCAAGCACCTGCGAAGCATTGATCCTCATGCGAAGCTGTATTCTGAAATACATCAGCAAAGTCACTTTTGGTAAAAAGTAACAAAAAAATAATTTGTGAGATACCCTCAAAATCAAGGGGGTCAAAATTGTAGATAGTGCTGAAAACATAAGAAATGTATCATGCATCCTTGCAGAAAAAGAGGAAGTATGATACATTTTTTCATGTATCTAATATTCTCTGATTATCGATATGCATTTCAGGATGTTCAGGCATTCGCCAAAATTCAGACGATCATCGGAACAGAAGAATAAAGGGGGAATGCAAACGAGAAAACTTTAACGGGCACAAAACTTGTACAATAAAAATAGACATTGACAAACACGAACAAATGTTTTATTCTAAGTAAAACAGAACATTTGTTCCTTGGACGAAAAGGAGATCAACATGGAAAAAGATGATAAGCTTAAAGCATTGGATGCGGCGCTGAGCCAGATCGAGAAACAGTATGGAAAGGGCGCGGTAATGAAGCTGGGAGATCCCACAGCGCAGATGAACGTGGAAACCATTCCCACCGGTTCTTTAAGTTTGGATATAGCATTGGGCCTGGGCGGTATTCCGAAAGGAAGAATCATCGAGATCTACGGACCGGAATCCAGTGGTAAGACCACTGTTACCTTACATATGATCGCAGAGGTACAGAAGAGAGGCGGCATTGCCGGATTTATCGATGCAGAGCATGCCCTGGATCCAGTTTATGCGAAGAATATCGGCGTAGATATTGATAATCTGTATATTTCCCAGCCGGATAACGGCGAGCAGGCACTGGAGATCACTGAGACTATGGTACGTTCCGGAGCTATCGATATTATCGTAGTGGACTCCGTTGCTGCACTGGTACCGAAGGCAGAGATTGACGGTGACATGGGAGACAGCCATGTGGGCTTACAGGCACGACTGATGTCCCAGGCACTGCGTAAGCTGACCGCTGTCATCAGCAAGTCCAACTGCACCGTTATCTTCATCAACCAGCTGCGTGAGAAGGTAGGCGTAATGTTCGGTAATCCCGAGACTACCACCGGCGGTCGTGCATTGAAGTTCTATTCCTCCGTACGACTGGATGTCAGAAGAATCGAAGCACTGAAGCAGGGCGGTGAAGTCATCGGTAACCGTACCCGTGTCAAGGTCGTTAAGAATAAGATTGCCCCCCCTTTCAAGGAAGCTGAGTTTGATATTATGTTCGGTGAGGGCATTTCCGTGGTAGGAGATATCTTAGATCTGGCTGCCAGCTGTGATGTTGTTACCAAGTCTGGCGCATGGTATGCCTATGCGGGCAACAAGATCGGACAGGGAAGAGAGAATGCCAAACAGTATCTGAAGGACAATCCTGCTATCTGCGATGAGATCGCCGAGAAAGTCAGAGATCATTATGGATTGAAGGCAGCCGTAGATGGAAATGCAGATACCTCTGCTGAAGCTAAGAAGGAAGAGTAGTCCATGCTGGTAACACAGGTCACGGAGCTAACCAAATCAAGAAGCAAAGTATATATTGACCAGGAATTCGCCTTTGTATTATACAAAGGCGAATTGCACCTCTACCATGTAAAAGAAGGCATTGAACTCCGTGAGGAAGATTATCGGACCATCATGCAGGAGGTACTCCCTAAGCGGGCGAAGCTCCGGGCTATGAATCTGTTGCAGGGAAGAGAATATACCACGTCGCAGCTACGGACGAAATTACAGCAGGGCTTTTATCCGCCGGAGATCATAGAGCAGGCAATCGACTATGTGGCAGGATTTCATTATATTGACGACCTCCGGTATGCCGTGGATTATATCACTTACCATGAGGACACCCGCAGCAGACGCCGGATCGAGCAGGATCTGCAGGGAAAGGGAATCTCTGCGACTACCCTGGAGGAGGCATGGCAGCTCTGGCGGGAGAACGGTGGAAAGCAGGACGAACAGCGCATGATCCGGGAGCTTCTGCGTAAGAAACATTACGATCCGGAGAGTGAGACAGACTGGAAGGAACGGCAGAAGATATATGCTTTTCTGGCGAGGAGGGGATTTTCTCCGGAAGCCATCCGTAAGGTCATCGGTGGCATACAAAGCGATACTTTTTGAGAAAAGCATGGCGCAGCTGCAGCATATGGACATTGTCGGATCACAGTTGAAATAATGCACAAAGATTGTTTTGATTTTGGAATAATAATTGGAGTAATTGCGACTTATACTTGACAGAGGGTAGATTTCAGTTTACACTAATAATGTTGTGAATTGCTTGTTAGGATGTACAGATATTGCATTCTATGAATAACGATAATTTGCATTATCGTGGCAAAATGTACAATGAAAATTTCATAAGGAGGTGCTCCTGTAGTGATCACTAATATTGTATTAGTGATGGTTTCTGTTATTGCCTGTGTCTGTGCAATAGTAGCAGTGCCGGTTACAGCCAAGGTTACCACAAAACGTCTGAAGAACAATGCGGAGGGAACCATTGGTACTGCGGAGGAGAAGGCAAGAGAGATCATTGATGAAGCCCTGAAGACTGCAGAGAACAAAAAGCGCGAATCACTCCTGGAGGTCAAGGAAGAGTCCATTCGTACCAAGAATGAACTGGACAAAGAGATCAAGGAACGCAGAGCAGAGGCTCAGCGGTATGAGCGCAGAGTTCAGCAGAAGGAAGAGAACATCGACAAGAAAGCAGATGCCATCGAGAAGCGCGAAGCGAGTTTAGCATCCAGAGAAGAATCCCTCAATCGTATGAAGGAAGAAGTCTCCCGGCTGAATGAGCAGCGTGTACAGGAACTGGAACGGATTTCCGGATTAACCTCTGAACAGGCAAAAGAACACTTATTGAAAATTGTTGAAGATGAAGTAAAGCATGAATCGGCTGTGATGATCAAGGAAATGGAGAGTCGCGCCAAAGAAGAAGCAGACAAAAAAGCAAAGGAATATGTGGTTAACGCTATACAGAGATGCGCAGCAGACCATGTCTCTGAGACTACAATTTCCGTTGTGCAGTTACCGAATGATGAAATGAAAGGACGTATCATCGGACGAGAGGGTCGTAATATTCGTACTCTTGAGACCATGACAGGTGTAGATCTGATCATTGATGATACACCGGAAGCGGTGATCCTGTCAGGATTTGATCCGATCCGTCGTGAGGTAGCGAGAATTGCGCTGGAGAAGCTGATCGTGGACGGACGTATCCATCCCGCCAGAATCGAAGAGATGGTAGAGAAGGCGCAGAAGGAAGTCGAAGTAATGATCAAGGAGGAAGGTGAAGCAGCAACCCTGGAGGTTGGTGTACATGGCATTCATCCCGAGCTGGTCAAATTACTCGGCAAGATGAAATTCCGTACCAGCTATGGTCAGAACGCATTAAAGCATTCCATTGAGGTAGCGCAGCTGTCTGGCCTTCTGGCATCGGAGCTGGGACTGGATGTGAGACTTGCCAAGAGAGCGGGATTGCTGCATGATATCGGTAAGGCAGTAGACCACGAGATGGAAGGCTCCCATATTCAGCTGGGTGCTGAACTGTGTCGGAAATATAAAGAGAACGCTACAGTCATCAATGCCGTGGAATCTCACCATGGCGATGTAGAGCCTACTTCCCTGATTGCATGTATTGTACAAGCTGCTGATACAATATCCGCTGCAAGACCGGGAGCTAGAAGGGAAACATTAGAAACCTATACTAGCAGATTAAGACAGTTAGAAGATATCACAAACAATTTCAAAGGTGTAGATAAATCTTTTGCTATTCAGGCAGGTCGTGAAGTTCGTGTTATGGTAGTGCCTGAGCAGATCTCAGATGCTGATATGGTACTGTTGGCAAGAGATATTTCCAAGCAGATCGAAGCTGAACTGGAATATCCCGGACAGATCAAGGTAAATGTGATCCGTGAGAGCCGCGTAATTGATTACGCCAAATAACTGACCAGTCAGAAATGACAATTTCATAAGATGTAACTAATAGCCGTTGTATGGAAGCATACAGCGGCTGTTTTAATGTATTTTACACCGAAAAAAGTGAAAGTTACCTATTGTGTTATCCGCTATCTTATAGTATTATATTCAAAGTGTATGATTGTATACGATTATCCAACATTCACAGAAGAAAGCGTATTCCCCGTGGGAGAGAACGAGAAAGGTATGGGTACGAAATGAAAGCATATCAGGAATTAACCAAGGAAGAACTTTTAACGTTGAAGGCAGAGCTTAATGCTGCATACGAAGATGCAAAGGGCAAAGGTCTGAAGCTGGATATGTCCAGAGGAAAACCGGCAGTCGATCAGCTGGATATGACAATGGATTATCTCGATGTTATAAATTCTCAGAGCGCTATGAAGGCTGAGGATGGCATGGATGTTCGTAATTACGGAGGACTGGATGGTATTCCCGAGGCGAAGAAACTGATTGCTGACATTCTGGAAGTGAAGCCGGAGAATGTGATCGTCTGCGGTAACGCCAGTCTGACCATCATGTATGATACCGTATCCCGTGCCATGACCCACGGTTTTTTAGGCAATACCCCCTGGTGCAGGCTGGATCATGTAAAATTCCTGTGCCCGGTACCCGGTTATGACAGACACTTTGGTATTACCGAGCATTTCGGAATCGAGATGATCAATGTGCCCATGACACCCGAAGGACCGGATATGGACCTGGTAGAGAAGCTGGTAT
>CAVJMX010000025.1:0-29756 GCA_963650795.1 Bacteroidales bacterium H4 | reverse complement strand
CTCGATATAAGCATTGATGAACTGGTAGGAAATGACGCGATGTCGTCCGGTAGTTCGAGGGAGAATAAGAGTATAAAAGATATCTATATCGGATTGATCGTTCTGTGCGGTGTCGCGGCATGTGTATGGGCATTTGCGGCAAACAGATTTCGATATGAGGAAATACTGGGAATCACGATAGCCGGAGCGGTGATAGGAGCATGCCTGGGTAGAGTGATCCATGGGATTTTGATGTATTTGCGAAATGATAGAAAGTAAAAAGAAGAAGTAGCCCGCATTGAGGCTACTTCTTTTTTGTAGGTTATTTCTGGTGTTTATTTTTCAAAGCCGCTTCTATAAATCCCTTAAACAGCGGATGCGGTCTGTTAGGTCTGGACTTGAGCTCGGGGTGTCCCTGGGTGGCTACGAAGAAGGGATGCTCGGTAAGCTCGCACATTTCCACGATACGTCCGTCGGGAGACAGACCGGAGAGGCGCAGACCGTTCTCGGTGAGGACAGCACGATAGTCGTTGTTGACCTCATAACGATGACGATGTCTCTCGGAGATATTCTCCTGTCCGTAGAGCTGGTAAGCACGGGAATCCTTGTCCAGTACACAGGGGTATGCGCCCAGTCTTAAAGTACCGCCGATATCTTCCACACCATTCTGATCCGGCATCAGGGCAATCACCGGATGTGTGGTGTTGGGATCCAGCTCAACACTGTGGGCGTCTGCAAAGCCGATAACATTTCTTGCATATTCTACGATGGTCAGCTGCATTCCCAGACACAGTCCCAGGAAAGGAACCCCATGAGTTCTCGCATACTGAATCGCCAGGATTTTGCCCTCGATACCGCGGGAACCGAAGCCGCCGGGTACCAGGACACCATTACAGTCACCTAACAGCTCCTCCACGTTTTCCGGCGTTACGGTTTCAGAATCGATCCACTTGATGTGTACGGTCGCATGATTGGTGATACCGCCATGCTTCAGCGCCTCAACGACACTGATATAAGCATCATGAAGGGAGACATATTTTCCGACCAGAGCCACCTGCACTTCGTCGGTAGGATGACGCAGATCGTCTACCATCTTCTTCCAGTCTGTCAGATCCGGTTCCGGACAATCCAAATGTAAACATTCGCAGGCTACCTGTGCCAGGTGCTCTTTTTCCATTGCCAGGGGAGCCTCATACAGATATTCAACATCCAGATTCTGCAATACATTGCTCTGAGGTACATTACAGAAGAGTGCAATTTTATTCTTAATGGACTGATCCAGAGGATGCTCGCTTCGGCAGACGATGATGTCCGGCTGGATACCCATGCCCTGCAGATCCTTAACGCTTGCCTGGGTGGGCTTGGTCTTCAATTCCTGAGAAGCGCTCAGATAAGGAATCAGTGTTACGTGGATCAGAATCGCATTGTCATGACCTACCTCATGCTGGAACTGGCGAATGGATTCTAAGAAAGGCTGGCTCTCGATATCACCTACCGTACCACCGACTTCGATGATGGCGATGCGGGTCTCATCATCCGTGAAATTACGGTAGAAACGGCTCTTGATCTCGTTGGTGATATGAGGGATGACCTGCACGGTACCTCCGCCGTAGTCACCGCGGCGCTCCTTCTGCAATACGGACCAGTATACCTTACCGGTGGTAACGTTAGAATTCTTATCCAGGTTCTCATCAATGAAACGCTCGTAATGTCCAAGATCCAGGTCGGTCTCCGTGCCGTCCTCTGTGACGAATACCTCACCGTGCTGGATAGGGTTCATGGTGCCGGGGTCAATATTGATATAAGGGTCGAATTTCTGCATGGTTACTTTGTAACCTCTTGCCTTTAACAGTCTTCCCAGGGAAGCTGCGGTAATTCCTTTTCCCAGACCGGATACGACTCCTCCGGTCACAAACACGTACTTTACTGCCATAATTTTCTCCTCCTTCTGACATATAAGAAACAATTTATTTTGTAAAGGAAAAGAGCGAGAGACACCCTTGGGGAGCGTCTTCGCTCAATAACTGCCATAATTTATTGTAGAATGACAAATTGTTTAGTTGTGATACAGCTTCTGGTTCTGATAATGAGGCTCGCATGTCAGATTCACACCTAATTTGCGGAAGGTATTCATGTCGATCTGGGTCAGAATCACGCTGGAGTGCACCTCGGAACCCTTCAGGTTCTTCAACTGCTCCACGGCAGCCTTCGCGGTATCATCCGTAGCCGCACAGATGGAAAGGGCGATCAGCGTCTCATCCGTATGCAGTCTGGGATTGCGGTTCCCCAGATAATGTGTCTTCAGATCCTGAATGGGCCCGATGGCGGTGGGTGAGATCAGCTGTACTTCATCCGGGATACCTGCCAGAGCCTTCAGGGCATTCAGCAGTAATGCGGAAGAAGCACCTAACAGAGTACTGGTACGTCCGGTGAGGACTCTGCCGTCCGGAAGCTGGATTGCAGCTGCCGGCTCTCCGGTGGTCTCTGCTTTGATATTGGCTGCGCTGACTACTGCACGATCGTCGATGGTGACACCTGCCTGCTTCATGAGAAGCTCAAGCTTTAAGATCTGATCGTCACCGGCGGTACCCTGGCGCTTCTGGCACAGAGTATTGTAGTAGCGGCGGATGATTTCCTGCTTGGCGGCATCGCGGACTGCTTCGTCGTCTGCAATACCGAAGCCTGCCATGTTGACACCCATGTCAGTAGGAGACTTGTAAGGGCAGCTGCCCATGATCTTCTCGAACATTGCACTAACTACGGGGAAGATCTCCACGTCGCGATTGTAGTTGATCGTGGTCTCACCGTAAGCCTCCAGATGGAACGGATCGATCATATTGACATCGTTCAAGTCTGCGGTAGCGGCTTCATAAGCCAGGTTCACCGGATGCTTTAACGGAATGTTCCAGATCGGGAAGGTCTCATACTTGGCATAACCGGCTTTGATGTCTCTCTTGTATTCATGATACAGCTGGGAGAGACAGGTGGCCATCTTGCCGCTTCCGGGTCCGGGAGCAGTCACCACGACCAGAGAATGGGTGGTTTCAATATAATCATTCTTACCGTAGCCTTCGTCGCTTACGATAAACGGAATATTGGAAGGATATCCTGGAATGGAATAATGGCGGTACACCTTCATCCCCAGAGACTCCAGTTTTTTCTGATAAGCAATGGCGCTGGGCTGTCCGGCGAAGCGGGTCAGACACACACTGCCGACATACAGACCGTAGCCACGAAAAGCATCGATCAGACGTAAGACGTCCAGATCATAGGTAATACCAAGATCGGAACGAACTTTATTCTTCTCGATATCTGCTGCATTGATGACGATGACAATCTCCGCCTCGTCCTTTAACTGTGCCAGCATGTTGATCTTACTGTCCGGATGGAAGCCGGGCAATACGCGGGATGCGTGATAATCGTCGAACAGCTTGCCACCGAATTCCAGATACAGCTTGCCGCCGAATTTTCCGATACGTTCCTTGATCTTCTCAGACTGCATGCTGAGGTATTTATCATTGTCAAAACCTATCTTGTACATTACTGACACCTTTCCCAACGGATCATTGCAAATAAAATCCCATAATGTTCTATTATAGTTTAGTGTTTCCCAAAAATCTACTGGAAAGTAAAAATTTTTTTGGAAATCATTATTATATCTAACAATTTTGGGCAAATAATCACATAATGAGCAATTTTAAACAAAGCCTTCCTTTTCTATAATGGAATTACAGTAAAACAGAACAAAAAAGTTCTGAAAAAGCAAAAAACTATATATGGGAGGGACGCATTTTGCAATACGGTTATTTCGATAATGAAAAAAGAGAATACGTCATCGACAACGTGGCTCTGCCCTGTTCCTGGACGAACTATCTGGGGGTCGAGGACATGGCGGCGGTCATCAATCACACGGCGGGAGGTTATCTGTTCTACAAGACTCCCGAGTATCACAGGATCAGCCGTTTCCGTGGGAATGGGGTACCCATGGACCGACCTGGATTCTATGTATACATCAGAGACAATGAGAAAAAGGATTACCATTCCATCTCCTGGCAGCCGGTGGCGAAGGATTTGTCCAAAGCAAAATACCGCTGTCGTCACGGTCTGTCTTACACGGTCTATGAGAGCGAGTATGACGGACTGGCATCCTCACAGACCATGGTCATCCCCCGAGGGGAAAATGTGCTGCTGTGGGATGTAAAGGTGAAAAACACCACGGATGCCGTCAGGGATCTTTCCTTATTTACTTACATGGAATTTTCTTTCCATCATATTATGATCGACAACCAGAATTTCCAGATGAGTTTGTACTGTGCCGGATCTTCTTATGAAGATGGCATCATCGAGGAAGACTTATTTTACGAGGAAAAAGGGTATCAGTATCTTACCGCCAGCTTCACACCGGACGGTTATGACTGCGTGAGAGACAAGTTCTTAGGGGTGTACGGCACCGAAGATCATCCTGCGGGACTGGACAGAGCAGTTCTCTCCGGCTCCACAGAACTGGGAGGCAACCACTGTGGCAGCTTGCAGAAAAACTTCAAACTGCAGCCCGGTGAAGAAGCCCGTTTCGTGATCATGCTGGGAGAGGGCAATCGCGAAGAAGGCAGACGGATCCGTGTAAAATACAGTGATCTGAAGAGGGTGGATGCGGTCTACACCGATCTGGCAGCTTACTGGAAGCAGAAATACGATGCCCTGCAGATCCACACACCGAATGAGGGTATGAACACCCTGATCAATACCTGGACACTCTACCAGTCGGAGATCAACGTTATGTTCTCCCGTTTCGCTTCCTTTATCGAAGTCGGCGGACGAGTGGGACTGGGTTACCGTGATACGGCGCAGGATGCCATGACGATTCCTCATTCTAATCCGGACAAATGCCAGGAGAGAATCGAACAGCTGCTAAAGGGTCTGACCACCACCGGTTACGGTCTGCACCTGTTCTCACCGGAATGGTTTGAGGAAAAGACCGGGGACAAACCGTTCCAGTCACCTACCGTGATCCCGGAGCCGGATAAGCAGAGCATGATTCACGGAATCAAGGACGCCTGCTCCGATGACGCTCTGTGGCTGGTAGGTGCAGTAGTAGAGTACATCAAAGAGACCGGAGACCTGGATTTCGCAAGAAAAGAGTTCACCTACGCGGACACTTATGTATTGGGGAATAAAGTAACAGAGAGCGTATACGAACATCTGAAACGGATCCTGAATTTCAGCGCAGAGCAGGTCGGTGACGACGGCATCTGTAAGGGACTTCGGGCGGACTGGAACGACTGCCTGAACCTGGGCGGCGGAGAGAGCGCAATGGTAAGCTTCCTGCATTACTGGGCACTGCAGCATTTTATCACGCTGGCGGAGATCCTCGGGGAGAGAGAGGATGCGAAGCATTATCACCAGTTGGCGAATAAGGTAAAGGCAGCCTGTGATGCCGTACTGTGGGACGGCGACTGGTACATTCGCGGCATTACGAAGAACGGTAAAAAGATCGGCTGTAAGGAAGATGTAGAAGGCAAGGTACACCTGGAGTCCAACGCCTGGGCGATTCTGTCCGGTGTGGCAGATGCGGAAAAGAGCGCGAAGACCCTGGAGACCATCGACGAGTATCTGTATACACCCTATGGTCTGCTCTTAAACACTCCTTCCTATACGAAGCCGGATGACGACATCGGATTTGTGACGAGAGTATATCCGGGACTGAAGGAAAACGGAGCTATTTTCTCCCATCCGAATCCCTGGGCGTGGGCAGCAGCCTGTGTCTGCGGCAGAGGCGACCTGGCAATGAAATTCTACGATGCCCTGTGCCCTTACTGGCAGAATGACATGATCGAGATCCGGGAATCCGAACCCTATTCCTACTGTCAGTTCATCGCGGGCAAGGATCACACCGCATTCGGCAGAGCCCGTCATCCCTTCATGACAGGCAGCGGCGGCTGGTCTTACTTCAGCGCTACCCGCTACATGCTGGGTATCCGCCCGGACTATGACTGCCTGATCATCGATCCCTGTATCCCGGCGGACTGGGAAGGCTTCGAGGTGACCAGAAGATGGAGAGGCGCCACCTATCACATCAAGGTCGAGAACCGCAGTAAGGTCATGCACGGGGTAAAAGAGATCCTGGTGGACGGACATAAGGCAGACAAAGTGCCCGTATTCCGCGCAGGTACGGAGCATGAAGTATTAGTCACGATGTAAAGTAAGGCTAAAATAAGGCAATAGCAAAGCAATAAGGGAACAAAAGCAAAAAACAGATAATACTAGGAGGCAGCATTATGATCAAATTTGGTACCGGTGGTTTTAGAGCCATCATCGGAGAAGATTTCACAAAGGAGAACATTCAGATCCTGTCCAAGGCACTTTGCGACAAGATGAAAAAGGAAGGTGTGGAGAACACCGGAATGGTCATCGGCTATGACAGACGTTTCCTGTCCAAGGAAGCCATGCAATGGGCGGCAATGGTATTCGCAGCGGAAGGAATCCACACGAAACTGATCAATAAGTCCGTACCGACTCCTCTGGTAATGTATTATGTGATGAAGCATGATTATCATTACGGTATGATGATCACTGCCAGCCATAACCCTGCCATCTACAACGGTGTCAAGGTATTCACCTACGGCGGCAGAGATGCGGATGAGAAGCAGACCATGGAGATCGAGCAGTTCATCAACGAGGTGACGGATCTGCCTGTGAATGAGATGGATTACCAGAAAGCACTGGAAGCCGGACTGATCGAAGAGATTTATCCGTTAAATGAGTACCTGGACAGCATTATTGCCGCAGTGGATATGGAAGCCATCCGCGAAGCCGGACTTCGAGTGGCATTAGATCCCATGTACGGTGTCAGCGAGACCTCTATCAAGACCGTGCTGATGACCGCAAGATGTGAGGTGGAGACCATACATGAGCGTCACGACACATTGTTTGGCGGCAAACTGCCCGCACCGACTGCGGACACGCTGCGTACCTTACAGAACTATGTACTGGACAGAAAATGCGACATGGGAATTGCTACCGATGGCGATGCAGACCGTATCGGTGTCATTGATGAAAAGGGTAACTTCCTGCATCCCAATGACATTCTGGTGCTGCTGTACTACTACCTGATGAAATACAAGGGCTGGCATGGTCCTGTGGTCCGCAATATCTGCACCACTCATATGCTGGACCGTGTGGCAGAGAGCTTTGGAGAGAAATGTTATGAGGTTCCCGTAGGATTCAAACATATCTCTGCGAAAATGTATGCAACGGACGCTGTCATCGGCGGTGAGTCCTCCGGTGGTCTGACAGTCCGCGGACATATCAAGGGCAAGGATGGTGTCTATGCTTCTGCTTTACTGGTGGAAATGCTGGCAGTCACCGGCAAAAAGCTCTCCGAGATCATGGAAGAGATCCACGAGCAGTACGGTAAACTGGCGCTGGAAGAGAGAGATTACCGCTTCAGCCAGGAGAAAAAAGAAGCAATTCAGAAGCACTTATTGGAAGAGAAGAAGCTGCCTGAGATTCCCTACGAAGTGGATCAGGTATCCTACTTGGACGGTGTAAAACTCTACCTGAAGAACGGTGGCTGGATCTCCATCCGCTTCTCCGGTACGGAGCCGCTGCTTCGAATCTTCTGCGAGATGCCGGAAGCGGAGGACGCGAAGAAACTTTGCGAATTATTTGAGGATTATCTGACACTCAGATAGTAAAGAAATTGTCACAATTTAGTTTAAAAGATGGTAACATGGAAGCCTCTGTGTTATCATCTTTTTTATAAGAAGAATTCCGAGGGGGGAATAAGATATGAAGACAAAAGAGAAAACATGCAAAAGAAAATCTTTACTCTGGAGCATGCTTTTTTTGTTGTTATTCGGCTGGTTCCTGCCGCTGCTTCTGACCAACGGTATCATGAGCAATATGGCGACGCAGAAGGTACATACCCAGATCGAGCGTTCCGTGACGACTTCCATGGAAAAGGCGGCGGAGATCATGGAGCTGCAGCTGGCTGAGAGCGAGACGGCATCCAAGAATGCCTCCTATCTGAACGTGATCCGGGAAGCTTATCTGACTTACCTTGCCGGGGGTAGCAGACGGGAGTTTCAGACGACGGTATTCACCTTCCTGGAGCAGCAGTATATGTTCAACCAGAACTGCCGGTCCGTGAACCTGGTCTTCCGGGAATATCCCGAGGAGATCTATTACACCTACAATAACAGTACCGGCGGGACCTACCGTGACATCACTTATTTCAAGACCTATGTGGCAGATGAACTGCTGGAAGAGATGGATGACCTGGACACCCGGACGGAACTGCGAAGCTACGGCGGACGACTGTATATGATCCGTAACCTCGTGGACTCCAAATTCCACCCTTTTGCAATTCTTGCAATTGAACTGAATGAACAGTCCCTGATGGAGAGCTTAGAGAGCGTCTGGGGTTATGAAAATGCTGCGGTTTATCTGGACGGGGTACACAGTCTCAGCCTGGGAGACGATACGGACATGCCCTACGGCGAGGAGCAGCAGAACCGGCTGGCACAAAAGGACTGTTTCGTAGACCATGTGAAGGACGCGCAGAATCCTTACGTGTATAAGCGGCTGAAGGTGTATCATGCCACGCTGGACTGCGTCATAGAACTGGATAAGTCAGCGCTTTATGCGGAAATTACCACGATCCGCTACGTATATGCAATCCTGGCAGTGTTTGCACTGCCACTGGTATTATTGATCTATAATTTCCTGAACAAATGGGTGAATAAGCCGGTACAGGATCTGATCAAAGTGTTTGACGTGGTGCGGACGGGAGAATACGGCACTCAGATCGAGAACATGGCAGACAGTGAAGAATTTTACCATATGGAAGAATCCTTCAACTACATGTCATCACAGTTGAAAGAACAGTTCGACAAAATCTACCGGGAGGAGATTGCCCTGCGGGATGCGAAGATCATGGCACTGCAGTCCCAGATCAATCCCCATTTCTTGAATAATACACTGGAGATCATCAACTGGGAGGCGAGACTGAACGGCAACATGCGTGTCAGCCAGATGATTGAATCCCTGTCCACCATGCTGGAAGCCACTATGAACCGTAAGTCGGATCCTTACAATACTGTGGCGGAAGAAATGGAATATGTGGATGCATACCTTTATATCATTACCCAGCGGTATGGGGAAAAGTTCTCCTGCCGCAAGGAGATTGACGAAAGCCTGCTGAATTACAAGATTCCCCGCCTGATCGTGCAGCCCATCGCGGAAAATGCCATTGAGCACGGCATGAGCATTACCAGAGATGGCGAACTGGTCATCCGGCTGTATCGCAAGCGGGCAGATCTGCTGTGTATCGAGATCGAGAATAACCGTGCTTTAAGTGAGGAAGACCAGGCGAAGATTCATAAGCTGTTGAATGAGGAACCGGATCCACAAAAGGAACGCCGCGTAAGCCTCGGAATCCGTAATGTTGACCAAAGACTTCGCATGATGTACGGTCCGGAATGCGGATTGTTCATCACTAATAACAAAAATAATCATACGGTTAGTACAATTTTGGTCAAAATTGATGAAGGAAGACAACAATAATAGGCAAAAAAAGCCAAGGGCAACAATTTTGATTTTCCCCCATTCATACTATTATATAGTTACAACAGATGAACAACATCTGAAAAACAAATTTGGGAGGTATAGTGTATGAAACGATTTATTGCAGCAATGCTGGCAGGAACCATGATTTTTTCACTTGCAGCATGTGGCAGCCAGGCGTCTGACGGGGGCGTAGAGACGACCGGCACAAAAACAGAAAGTACTACAAGCTCCGAGGGAACAACCACCGCAGCCAAAGCGGTTGAACTGAATGTAACCACCACCTTCGCAGGTGAAGATGGTAACGCACAGAACTTCAAGAATGCCGTAAAGGCATGGTGCGAAGAGACCGGTAACACTGTAGCAGATACATCCGCTACTTCCGATGAGACCTTCAAGACCAGAGTAACCACTGACTTTGAGACAGGCTCCGAACCCGATGTACTGTTCTTCTTCAACGGAGCAGATGCTAACAGCTTCATCGAAGCTGACAAGGTAGTTCCTATCGATGAGATCCGTGCAGAGTATCCCGATTATGCATCTAATATGAACGATGATCTGATCGCTGACTCTCTGGTAGACGGCAAGAAATATGCAGTTCCCGTAAACGGTTACTGGGAAGCAATGTTCGTGAACAAGGAAGTCCTGGATGCAGCAGGCGTAGAAGTACCCGGCGCTGATTACAGCATGGATATGTTCAAGGAAGACTGCCAGAAGATCAAGGATGCAGGATATACTCCGATCGCAGCAGCTCTTGGCAACATTCCTCATTACTGGTGGGAGTACGCAATCTTCAACCATGACACTCCTGAGAATCACGTACAGGTTCCCGACAGTATCGAAGATGCTGATTCCTGGGTAGATGGTATGCTGGATATCAAGGAACTGTATGAACTGGGCTATTTCCCTGACAATACCTTATCCGCTACCGATGATGAGACCTTCGCTATGTTCGTAGACGGCAAGGCAGCATTCCTGATCGACGGTTCCTGGAAAGTCGGCGGTATTGTAAATGCATGTCAGTCCGATCCCGAAGACGCTTCTACTCTGGATGCTGACAAGCTGGCTAACTTTACCGTTACCTATGTACCCGGCAATGGCGGCAGAAAGGCAACCGACTTAATCGGTGGTCTGTCCATGGGTTATTACATCACCAGAAAAGCATGGGATGATCCCGACAAGAGAGCAGCAGCTGTTGACTTCGTAAGCTACATGACCTCTGATGAACTGGTACCCGTATTCGCACAGCATACCGCAAGCGCGCTGAAGAACGCTCCCACTGTAGATGAGAGTCAGTTCAACGCTCTGCAGATCGAAGCTATGGATATGATGTCCGGAGTTACTTCCCTGACCGGAGCCGTACAGGATATCTTCATGGGTGACTGTCGTGTAACCACCTTCGACGGTATGCCTGAGATCGTAACCGGCAAGCTGGATGCAAGTGAAGCAGTAGAAGAAGGCTTAAAGCTGTATCACGCACAGCAGTAAAACAAAAAAGATTTCTTGTTCAGCCGGGGGATAAAACCTCCGGCTGATTTCAACAGGAAAGTGAATGGAGGAAGCATATGGGAGCAAGTATATACAAGAATAAGAAACCGGCAATAATTTTTCTGATCCCCGCCTTTCTTTTCATGATTGTCTATTTGTATTACCCGTTTTTACAGAATATCTGGAATAGTTTTCAGAATATACGACAGCTGGGAAGCAGCGGTGAAGGATTCCTGGATCCCTGGTACAGCAACTACGTGGAAATGTTTCATGATGAGGTAGTGTGGATCTCTCTGAAAAACACACTGATCATGATGGTGGTAACGCTGGTAGGGCAGGTGGGAATCGCTATCGTCCTGGCACTGATGGTAGATAATATTGCACACGGGAAACACTTTTTCAAGACTGTATACTTCTTCCCTATCGTGATCTCCGCTACCGCACTTGGTCTGTTGTTCAACCTGATTTTCCTGTATGACAAGGGTATGCTGAACCAGATCTTAGAAAAGCTTGGCAAGGTCGGACTCACAGACTGGAAAGGCGAAGGAATCGCACTTTTCACCATGATGCTGCCCGTCATGTGGCAGTACGTAGGATTCTATTTTGTAATCCTCATCACGGGATTGAACAATATCTCAGACGAACTGTACGAAGCAGCCAGAATCGACGGTGCTTCTACATTCCAAAAGGTAAGATACATATCCATACCGTTGTTACACAATGTGATCTGCACCTGTAGTGTCCTGGCAGTCACCGGTGCCCTGAAAGTATTCGACCTGCCCTGGACCATGTTCCCGAAAGGAATGCCCCTAAAGAGCACCTTCCTCACCGGAACCTACATGTACTATCACACCATGGAGACCAAAAATGTTGACTACGGCTCCGCACTGGCAGTACTGATCGTAGTTCTCGGTATCGTACTGGCTAAGGTGGTAAATGTCATCTTCAAAGAAAAAGATTACTAGGAGGGAAAGCCATGAAGAAAAAAATATCCGTTGGATCCATATTGGTATACCTTTTCCTGTGCATCTGGGCTTTTACAACGATCTATCCCATCGTCTGGGTCATCCAGAACTCCTTTAAAGCAAAGGATAAGATCCTGGCAGATTCCTTCTCTCTGCCGGTGGGAGATCTGTTCACCACAGCCAACTACCGCAAGGCATTCAGCAACCTGAATATCTTCGGAGCTTACCGCAACAGTATCTTCATATCCGTGATGGTGTCACTGTTGGTAATCCTGTTAGCAGGTATGGCAGCTTACGCGCTGGCAAGATATTGTTTCAGAGGAAGCAGCTTTCTGTATTCCATGGTGGTGTCCGCTATGATGTTCCCCGTATTCGCTACCATCATCCCGGTGTTCTCCATGGAGACCTCCTGGGGCATCGTGAATACTAGCAGCTGGGGGCTGACCATGCTGTCCGTGATCCTGCCGCAGGTAGCCGGTAACCTGGCATTCTCCATCGTGGTACTGTCCGGATATATGAAGAGCCTGCCGCTGGAACTGGAAGAAGCAGCGTACATGGAAGGCTGCAACGCTTTCCAGATCTACTTCAAGGTCATCATGCCGCTGACCAAGCCTTCCTTTGCTACCGTAGCCATCTTTGCATTCCTGTGGAGCTATAACGATCTGTTTACCCAGATGTTCTTTTTAAGACGTCCGGAGATGCGTACCATCACAAGACTCCTGAACGAACTGACCAGCCAGGAGGGTACGAACTACGGACTGATGGCAGCCGCCGTTACCTTAGTAGTTGTACCGGTTGTAATCGTGTACATTTTCTTACAGAAATATATCATAAAAGGAATGACAGCAGGTGCCGTTAAGGGGTAAAATGTTATTAAGCAGAGACAGATAAGTTTCGAGTCTTCTCACCGAATGCTTGCATTCGCAGGAGAAGACGATGAAAGTTATATGGCGAGCAACCACATGAGCAAAAATTTATCAAAGATAAATTTTGCGAATAGGGTCTGCTTAATAACTAACATATGAGAGGTGCTGCTATGTACAAAGTAGTAATTATTGATGATGAACCGCTGATCGTGGAGGGGCTGTCCCGGAGTATTCCTTGGGAGCACTGGAACTGCAAGGTCGTAGGATTCGGTTATAACGGAATCGAAGGGATGGAAGTGATCCGCAGGGAGAAGCCTGCTATTGTCATCTCCGACATCAGTATGCCGAAAATGGACGGTCTGACCATGATCGCCGGTCTGAAATCAGAATTTCCGTACATGCAGGTGTCTATTCTTACGGGGTATCGTGAATTTACATATGCGCAGGAAGCAATCCGACTTGGGGTGTCGGCGTTCCTACTGAAGCCATCCAAAATGGATGAGCTGTACGAAGCTATTGAGAACATGACGGAGAAGCTGAAGATGTTCCCCATGGAAGAGGGAGAGACAGAGGAACATACCGGGGAAGACGGGGATGACTCCGTACTGTACAATAGCGAAGCCAACAATTTTGTAGTAACCAAAGCACTGGAATATATCAAAGAACATTCCAGAGAACGAATCCAGTTAGCGGATGTGGCGGATCATTGTTATGTGAGCCAGTGGCATCTGAGCAAGCTGTTAAATAAGCATACGGGCGAGAATTTTTCCGTTGCCCTGAACAAAGCACGAATTGCGGAAGCTAAGGAACTGTTGCAGGATCCTTCCCGCAGAATCTATGATATCGCAGAAGAAGTGGGATTCCAGGATCTGGCCCATTTCTCCCGGGTATTCAAAAAGCTGGAAGGAATCTCAGCCAATGAGTATCGAAATACTTTAAGCTGAGCCTGTGATCGTCTATGAGAGTTCCTTATGCATGACCTTTGGAGCGTGCAGGAGGAGACGAATATGAGAGTTTATTGTGCGAAGAATTACGAGGAAGCATCCACACTGGCGGCAGACCTGATCGCTGCACAGATTTTATTAAAGCCGGACAGCGTGCTGGGACTGGCAACAGGCTCCACACCCATCGGTGCTTACCAGAGACTGATCGCGAAATACGAAGCCGGAGAGCTGGATTTCTCTCAGGTGAAGACCATGAACTTAGACGAATACAGGGGGCTGGATGCGGAGAATCCCAACGGATACCGCTACTTCATGAACCATCAGCTCTTTGATCATGTAAATATAAGAAAAGAAAACACTAATGTTCCCGACGGTAAAAAAGATCCCGCCCAGGCATGTGGGGAGTACGATGCCAAGCTGGAGCGTACCGGAGGTATTGACTTACAGCTGTTGGGACTGGGACATAACGGACATATCGGCTTCAATGAGCCGGCGGAGGAATTCTCCAAGACCACACACTGCGTGGATCTGAGCGAGAGTACCATCGAGGCAAATGCCAGATTCTTCGATTCCGAGGATGAGGTTCCCAAGCAGGCTTACACTATGGGCATCCAGTCCATCATGCAGGCGAGGATGATCCTCATTATGGCATGCGGAGCAGATAAAAAAGAGATCGTTAGAAAAGCGTTCCAGGGACCGATCTGTCCACAGGTTCCCGCTTCGGTATTGCAGCTTCACGATAACGTGATTCTGGTGGGCGATGAAGCCTGCCTCGGAGAAGCGTAAGGAGGGGACAAAATGGCAGCAGAGGGTGCAAAACAAAGAAATCAGATAAAAGAAGTAAAAGGTTTATTATATACTGCGGATTATGAGTTTCGTCCGGGCAGAATCCGCATCGGGGGAGACCGGATCGCAGAAGTGGACTTCTGCACGGAGGGAGAGTTAAGTGAAGCAGAGCGTGAGACACTGGTGCTGCCCGGACTGGTGGATGTACATTTTCATGGGGCAGCGGGATATGACTTCTGTGATGGGACACAGGAAGCGTATCGTGCCATTGAAGCCTATGAGAACAGCCACGGGATCACCAGTATCTGCCCTGCGACCATGACACTGCCGGTAGAGCAGTTAAAACAGATTCTGACAGAAGTGTCGAAAGATAAACCGGACAGCCTGGTGGGAGTCCATCTGGAAGGACCTTTTATTAATAAAGCAAAAAAAGGTGCACAGAAGGAAGAATATGTGATTCCCCCCAGTGTGGAAGTGTTGAAAGAATTACAGAAATGTGCGAAAGGGCTGGTGAAGCTGGTATCCATCGCACCGGAGACAGAGGGAGCCATCGATTGTATCCGGGAACTGGGGAATGAGTTCCATTTCTCCATCGCACATACTATGTCAGATTATAATACTGCTGTGAAGGCGATCCAGGCAGGGGCAAAACACATTACCCACTTATACAATGCCATGCCTGTGCCGACCCACAGAGAGCCGGCAGTGGTGGGAGCCGCAGCGGATGATCCGGAAGTTATGCCGGAGTTAATTTGTGACGGCATCCATATTCACCCCTGTGTGGTAAGGAATACCTTCCGCCTGTTTGGTGCACACCGCATGATCCTCATCAGTGACAGCATGCGTGCCGTGGGCATGGAGGATGGACAGTACACCTTGGGCGGTCAGGACGTTACCGTACGCGGACCCTTGGCTACTCTGGCAGACGGAACCATTGCGGGAAGTGCCACGAATCTATATGACTGCATGCGCAAGGCAGTGGAGATGGGAGTACCGAAGGAGCAGGCGATTCGCGCCGCTACCATCAATCCGGCAGTCAGCATCGGAGTCCAGGACGAAATCGGTTCCCTGGAAGCCGGAAAATACGCGAATATTGTGATTGCCGACAAAGAGTTACACCGCCGTCAGGTCATTCTGAAGGGCGTGAGTCTATAATCGTTTGTTGTGAGTTGTTTGTTGCAGGCAGATGCCCGAAGTTCGCTCCTTGCGGATTTCGAGTATTTGTCTGTTTTGCATTTTACAGAGGAGAGAGGTGTTTTTTTACAGAATTTTACAAAAATTTACTCCTACATGGTATTTCCCTAATTCTTTTTTGTCTATGATAAAGCACAGATAAAACGTGAGGCGAAAAAGAATGACAACACAGACAGCAGTAATAAAAAACAACAGCAGCATAGCACAGAACAACAGAAGCCCGGTCATGAGACGACCGGGGAGGCGGAAGAAGATTCCGGTATTACCTTATCTGTTGATTCTGCCGGCTATGCTGCTTTTTATTGTATTTAATTATTATCCCTTTTTTAAAGCAATTTTCCTGTCTTTTACCTTGACGGACAAGACAGGGCACTTCGCTAAGTGGGTCGGGTTGTCCAACTGGATCCGGATCCTGGGGAAAAGCTCCTTCTGGCAGGTGATCTGGATCACGATCAAAATGGCGGGAATCAATCTGGTATTTACTTATGTGATCGCTTTGGTGTTCGCACTGCTGGCGATGAAGAAAACGAGATTTTCCAAATTTTATCAGACCATGTATGCATTGCCTATGGCAATAGCATCTTCCCCGGCAGCGGCGATCTTCCTGTTTATCTATCGACAGAAGAACGGACTGTTAAATGAACTGCTGGGAGGCGCGGAGATCGGCTGGACCACACAGATGCCCTATGCACTGTGGGCGGTATGTGCCATGACCATCTGGATGCATGTGGGAATCAGTTTCATCTTCCTGCTAGTGGGATTCCGCAATGTATCCGAGGAGGTGTTGGAGAGCGCAAGGCTCGATGGGGCTGGATCGCTGCAGAGAGTGCGGTATATTCTGCTCCCCATGTCATCCTCACAACTGTTTTTCGTATTGTTTTTGAATATATCCGGTTCGTTCCGGTGTTTTGCACAGATCAAACTTCTGACAAACGGCGGACCTGCCAACGGAACGAAGAATCTGATCTACTATATTTATGAAAATGCCATTATCAACGGGAGGTTTGAGACAGCATGTGTACAGGCGATGTTTCTGTTTCTGTTAATACTGATTTTAACGGGAGTGCAGTTCACACTGGAGAAAAAGACCGTATTCTATCAATAACAAAAAGAGTTGTACCGGAGATCATCAAGATGCTTTTGGGGCTGTTATTTATTGCACCGTTACTCATCGGCATCCTGTTTTCCTTCCAAAGTGAGCAGGAGCTGGGAAACTATCCGCTGCATCTGTTATCGGGCGATCTGACATTGCAGAATTACAGAGAAGTCATCAGCGCAGTGCCGCTTTTCAGTTATCTGTTTAATTCGGGAATCGTATGTCTGAGCTCCATTGCGGCACAGATCGTGATCGCCTGCCTGGCAGCTTACGGATTTGTATTTTTTGAATTCCCTATGAAAAAGCTGCTGTTCAGCCTGGTGCTGATGACGACCATGATTCCGGGAGAAGTTGTGGTGATCACGAACTACACAACGATTCAGAGTCTGCACCTGACGAACACCTACGCGGGACTGGTGGTGACTTCCCTGATTTCAGGAACTTCCATTTTCCTGATGCGTCAGTTTTTCATGACGATCCCCAAAGATTACAAGGAAGCGGCGGTATTGGACGGCTGCGGGGAGATGCGCTTCCTGTTCCATATTATATTACCGATGTCCAAACCCACGATCTCGTCCATGGCGGTATACCTGTTCGTCCAGATCTATAATCAGTTCTTCTGGCCGTTATTAGTGACGAATACCGAGAAAATGCGGACGATTCAGATCGGCATCTCCATGCTGGTCACCGGGGATGTGGTGAATTACGGACATATCCTTGCGGGAGCAGTCATTGCCATTATTCCGGCAATGCTGATCTATATCATCGGACAGGATTATATGATCCGGGGCATGACCTCCGGAGGAGTCAAGGGATAATGGCGTGGACGCACGCCTTGCCAATAAATCAAAGTCGGGGCTTTTGACTCCGACATCATCTAATTTAAGAGGAGAAGAAGAATGAAAAGAAAAGTTGCAATCGCGACAGCAGTAGCTATGATGTTAGGGCTTACCGCCTGCGGAAACACAGATACACAGCAGACCGTAAGCACCGCCCAGGAATCACAGACCGTACAGACTTCTGAAAGTACGGAGAAGCCCCAGACTTCTACTGAGCCCACCGAAGTGGTATGGTGGACCTATTTCGGAGATACCAACATCGGTTATCTTCAGAATGTGATCGATGCTTTTAATGAGAGCCAGGAGAATTATCATGTGACAATTGAATATCAGGGAAAACAGTCCGAAATGAACGCAAAAATCCAGTCTACCGCGCAGCAGGATCTGCCGGCATTATTCTCCGGAGCGGTAGAAAATGTGGCAATGTATGCAAATGCCGACTATTGTGCGGATTTGCAGCAGTACATTGATAAAGATACCGACGGCTGGCAGGAGCTGGAGGATACCTGGGATGCTATCCGCAGCGCCTACTGTGACAATGAGGGCAACCAGATCGGTTATCCCATCGGCTACAGCTATCCCGGCGTATATTACAATGCGGATATGTTCAAGGAAGCAGGAATTGATCCCGCAAGCGTAAAAAGCTACAGCGATCTGTATGAAGTAAGCAAAAAGCTGGTAGACGGCGGCTATACCAAATACGGTATCGGATTCCATGCAGATGGCTTCTATTTCAATGCAGCTCTGGGAAGAGAAGGACTGCAGGCATATGACAACAATAACGGTCTCGGTGCCGACGCCATTACGAAGTGCCTGTACACCAGCGATGCGAAGGTAGATGCAGCCATCACCAACATGCTGGATGTATACCAGAAGCTCCATGCGGAAAATCTGTGTGTTCCTTACGGTTCCGATTATCAGGCAGAGATCATTCCTCAGCTGGCTTCCGGCGACTGTGCGATGATGATGGGCGTGGTATCCATGACCACGAAAGTACTGGATTCCGTAAACGGTGCGTTTGAGGTAGGTATCCTGCCGATGCTGTCCGCAACAGAAGACGGTAAGAGAACCGGAGAACCTGCCGGTGGTACCGGAACTTTCATCGGTAACAACGGCAATGCAGATCAGATGCAGGGCGCATATGAGTTCATCAAGTTCGCAAGCACCGGTGACCAGGCAGCATATTTTGCTACACAGACCGGTTATCTGGCTCCGAACCAGGAAGCTTATCAGAGCGATGTATATCAGGATTATGTGAAGAATATTTTCCCCGCAGTATCCACGATTTATGAATCTCTGGCAGCCAGCGATGATTCTGCGACCAACCCTTACATCCCTATCTCCAACGAGATGAAGGCAGCCAACAGTCTGGCTATCGAAACGGTAGCAGCAGATCCCAAGGCGGATATTCAGGGCGTGATCAAGACCGCTGAAGAGAGCATTCAGGAAGCAATTGACCTGTACAACCAGTCGAATCAGTAAAAATAGCGAAAGTGCCGGGACCGGTTGTACCGGATTCCCGGCATTTTTCTATTCCGATTCTATTTCAAATAAAATGATGTCGGGGTCAAAAGCCCCCGACTTTGATGCCTACGGATTGTTCCGTGCTCCGCACTCCCACAATCCTACCCAATATTCGCATATCGTGGGATTATCATCCCACTTTTATGCTCATATCGGGGCGGGTCCCAAGGTCTTTCACCCACTTATGAGCAAGCTCATGTGGGTTTAGACCTTTTGACCCTGGCATCATAAAATACAGGAAGGAAAAGAAGCAGGATGCAAAAGAATAAAAAAAGAATTTTAGTATTTTCCGTTGATGCATTTGTGTGTGAGGATCTGGAAAAGCTGCTGCAGCTCCCGAACGGCAAAAAATACCTGGCAAAAGGGTGTCGGGTAACAGAAGGAATGCGGACCATCTACCCTTCCGTCACTTATCCGGCACATGTCTCCATGCTGACGGGATGCTATGCGGGAACCCATGGAGTTACCAGTAATTTTGCTTTCACCACAGCGGATAAGGAGCAGAGCTGGCGCTGGTCCGGTGGCTATACGGTGGACGACATTTTCCATGCAGCGAAAAGAGCGGGTTACACCACGGGCTCCGTATCCTGGCCGGCGACCGCCAACCACCCGGACGTGGACTGGCTGATGGCGGAGTACTGGATGCCGAAGGAGGGAGACACGCTGCGCAGCAGCTTCGCAGATGCCGGATCCAGTCCTGAAATGCTGGATATCATCGAGGCAAATGCGAAGTATCTGCCGGAAGGATATGAGCAGGGCGGTCGGAAAAACTTTATGAAATGGCCAGAAGAGGATGATTTTGTCATTCATGTGGCGAGTCAGGTGATCAGAGAGCATGCCCCGGAAGTCATGTTCGTACATATCGGTATGTTTGATTCCTTCCGCCATGCCAACGGGGTGTTCGGACCGCATATTGACCGGGCACTGGACTATCTGGATTGCTATCTCGGAGAACTGATGGATGCCTGCCGGATCGCCGGGGTACTGGAGGATACGAACCTGATTCTGGTAAGTGATCACGGACAGCGGAATATCCGCAGAGTCATCAACCTGAATGTATTGCTGGCGGATCAGGGACTGCTGCAGGTGAATACGGAGGGGAAGATCATCTCCTGGGATGCCTTCAGTTTTTCCAATGCCATGTCGTCACTGATCTATCTGCGGGACCCGGAGGATAAAAAGCTTAAGGACCGGGTATACCGGGAACTGATGGCGTATTGTGAGGAAGGGATATACGGGATCGGCAGAGTATTTACTGCCAAGGAAGCGGAAGCAGAGGAACACCTGAAGGGAGATTTTTCTTTCGTGGTGGAAAGTGATGGATATACCTCTTTTGCGGATAAGGCAGTCCGACCGTTAGTCGTGGGGTTCGATGACAGGGATTATCGGTTCGGAAATGCGACCCACGGATATCTGCCGGACCTGGGAGCACAGCCGGTGTTCGCGGCGCAGGGACCGGATTTTAGGGAAAACGTTGTACGGAATAGAGGAAAAGTGGTCGACGAGGCACCCACTTATGCAAGGCTGTTGGGCGTAACGCTTTTGGATGCCGAGGGACAATCCATGGATGAATTTTTGAGGGCATGAAAGGAATGCAGGCATGAAGATATATTTGGTACGCCACGGAGAGACGGACTGGAATCTGCAGGAACGGATGCAGGGGCAGGCGGACAACGAACTGAATGACACCGGAAGAAAACAGGCGCAGATCGTTGCCGATAAGCTGCGGGGAATCCCATTTGATGCCGCATTCAGCTCGACATTACGTCGGGCAGTCACTACGGCAGAGATCATTCTCGGACCACAAAAAAATCTGCTGCAGCAGGATACAAGAGTCATGGAAATCGGCTTCGGACCCTGGGAAGGGGAGAAGATCGCCAGTGTCTGTGAGGAAAATCATCCGCTGTATAATTTTTTTGCAGGACCGGACAAGTATTTTCCACCGGAAGGAGCAGAGAGCTTTTACCGGCTTTATGAGAGAAGCGAAGAGTTCATGGATGAGGTCATATTTCCACTGGAAAATCAGTGTAAAAATATACTGATCGTTGGACATGGGGCGTGGAACCGGAGTATACTGAATCCATTGAAACAGATCGCACTGGCAGATTTCTGGGCAGAACCGCTGGAAAACTGTGCGGTGGAGGTCCTGGAACTGTCAGGGTGCCATCTGTCAATGCCAGAATAGTTACCTGAAATGTAAACAAAAAATGCAATCAGAAATGCAATCAGTAAAGAAATCAGTAAAGAAATCAGTAGAAGGATGTGCACTTGTGAAAATTAACAGAAAAGAGATTATGATAAAAGGCTTACGGGAGCAATATCGTTTTCTGCATGTTACGGATACCCATGCCGGGCGTGAAAGCCTGACAAAGGATGGCATCAGCGCTGCGGACAGGCTGAAGGAGTATGTGAAATATGCCAATGCGGAACAACTATCGGGAGTCCTGCTCACCGGAGATATTATCGATAGTCCGTCTCCGGAAAATCTGGCATACCTGATGGAACAGCTGGAGATACTGCGGGTGCCTTATCTGTATATTCCCGGCAACCATGACTGGGCATTTGCGGACGACTATCATACGGATGCGGCAATTCGCAGGGACTGGCGGCTTTTGCAGCCTTTTTGCCAGGGAGATGAGACTTTTCAGGTGAAAAAGACCAGCGAGATCACCTGGATTGGTATCGATAATTCCATAGATATGTACTGGCAGGGGACGGCAGATAAACTTCGAAAAGCGTTGGATGATCCGCAGAATGACAAAGTCATTATTTTACAGCATATTCCGTTCGACTGCGGGACACTGGCACAGGCGAGTCTGCGCAGATGGGGAAAAGTGCTGACGCTTGGCGGAAATCTGCCGGAGCAGGGAACCTGTAAGGAACCGGATGCGGACAGAAGAGAGAAGCTACGAGAGATCATACAGAGCGCAGAAAACGTAAAAGCGTTGATCTGTGGACATCTGCATACGGATCATATGGATCTGCTTACGGAGAAAATTCCGCAATACGTATCGAAGGAGTCCTGCTTTGGGGAAGCAGCATTATTTTGTATCCACAGTTGAATCGTCCGAAAACAGCCAGTTTTTCATAGTTTTTTCATATTTGAGCTATTGATTTATCCGCAGGTTATCTCTATAATAAAGTAGGTTTATTGTCTCGGAAGATCAGAATATTGAAATTACAAGAATATTAAGATAAAAGAGATGGGGACAATAGAATAACACAGAAAATGGAGATAACATGAAAAACATATTCAGGCTATATAATAACGGGTACGGTCCCGGTAACGGAGCCCCCGGCAGCGGCAATAACGGCAGTAACGGTGGGAACGGAAATAACGGCAACGGAGGCGGTAACCGTTCCCCGAAGAGACCTAATATTCTGATGCTGGTCCTGTCAGGTCTTATGACGGTGATCATGATTTTGATGCTGTATAATTTATTCTTTGGTACCAGTACGGAGACAGAGGTATCTTATACAGATTTCCTGAAGGATCTGGAAGCGGACAAGGTTGCTGCGGTGGAAGTCAACAAAGAGAGTGGTGTGATCACAGTACAGTTAAAGCAGGAGGCTGCAGCGACACCGGCTCCCGACAGTTATATCAATTTCTATGGAATTACGCAGAAGGTGACACAGTCACAGACAGTGTACTATACTATGCTGATGGAGGATCTGGATACCCTGACAGCCAGATTACAGGAACATGATGTGGAAGGTACACGCATCAGCAGTAATACCTCCAGCTTTTTAATGGAGATACTGGTGACGGTCGTGCTGCCCGTGGTGCTGATCTGGGTGGTCGCAGGCTTCCTGTTCCGCAGAATGGGCGGCAGCGGCGGACCTATGGGCGTCGGCAAGAGCAATGCCAAAGTATATGTACAGAAAGAGACCGGTGTGACATTTAAGGATGTAGCCGGTGAAGACGAAGCGAAGGAATCGCTGGTGGAGGTCGTGGATTTCCTGCACAATCCCCAGAAATATTCCAAAATCGGTGCGAAGCTTCCAAAGGGAGCACTCTTAGTAGGACCTCCCGGAACCGGTAAGACCCTGCTTGCAAAGGCGGTGGCCGGTGAAGCACATGTGCCGTTCTTCTCTCTGACGGGTTCTGATTTTATTGAATTGTATGTAGGTGTGGGTGCCAGCCGTGTCCGCGACCTGTTTAAGGAAGCTACCAAGAACGCCCCCTGTATCGTATTTATCGATGAGATCGATGCTATCGGACGAAGCCGTGATTCCAAGTATGGCGGAGGTAATGAAGAGAGAGAACAGACTCTGAACCAGCTGCTGTCCGAGATGGATGGTTTCGACAGCTCCAAGGGTATTCTGATCCTGGGCGCAACGAACCGCCCGGAGATCCTGGACAAGGCACTGTTACGTCCCGGACGTTTTGACCGTCGTATCATCGTGGACAAGCCGGATCTCAAGGGCCGTGAGGAGATTCTGAAGGTTCATGCCAAGGATGTGAAGCTGGATGAGAGCGTAGACCTGAAAGCCATCGCACTGGCGACCAGCGGAGCAGTAGGCTCCGATCTGGCGAATATGATCAACGAGGCAGCCATCAATGCTGTCAAGGAAGGCAGAGAATTCGTCAGCCAGAAGGATCTGTTCGCAGCTGTGGAACAGGTACTGGTAGGTAAGGAGAAAAAGGACCGCATCATGAGCAAGGAGGAGCGCAAGATCGTATCCTATCATGAAGTGGGTCATGCACTGATCAGCGCCCTGCAGAAAAATTCCGAGCCGGTACAGAAGATCACTATCGTACCCCGTACCATGGGCGCATTGGGATATGTCATGCAGGTACCGGAGGAGGAAAAATACCTCAATACCGAGGCTGAGCTTCGGGATATGCTGGTAGGTCTGGTGGGCGGACGTGCCGCGGAGGAAGTGGTATTTGATACCGTGACCACAGGTGCTGCCAACGATATTGAGAAGGCTACTGCCATTGCCCGTAACATGATCACCCGTTACGGTATGAGCAAACGTTTCGGACTCGTCGGTCTGGCTACGGTAGAGAGTCAGTATCTGGAGGGCAGAACCGCTCTGAACTGCAGCGATGAGACGGCAGCAGCCATTGATGAAGAAGTTGTTGCTATGATCAGGGAAAGCTATGATCAGGCATTACAGATGCTCCGTGAGAACCGTGAGCTGATGGATAAGCTTGCTGCGTTCCTGATTGAGCGTGAGACCATCACCGGTAAGGAATTCATGGAGATCTTCCGCAGGGAAAAGGGATTGCCTGATCCCGAGGAAGAGAAGAAAGATGTGACAGGAACCGAGGCAAAGACGCCTGCAGATAGTGCAGTAAAGGGCAGCAGCGTGGATGTGACCATCGGTGAACAGGTCATGACCTCCACAGATCCGACGTTCCAGCCCCTGACTTTCGAGGACAGTTTACAGGAAGCGAAGGAGCAGACCGCGTCTGCAGCGGATGCGGAAAAGGAGCCTGCTGAATCTGCCGAGCCGGCAAAAGAAGAGACTTCTGAGGAAAAGCCTGCACAGGAATCCACAGAGCAGAAAAACGATACTTCCGGGGAACCGAAGGATCCCAAGGATCCTCCCAAGGGTCCGGTAGGACTGTTCTCTCACGGAACACTTTCGTAGGGAGTAACTTTTATAAGGCACTGAAACGTTGCCAAAGTAGATCGTATATGAAAACTCTCCGAAGAGATTCCACTGAATCTGTGCGGAGAGTTTTTTGAGGAAGAGGTGTATTGACATGAAGAATGCAAAAGAAATGGACATGCTGAATGGGGGATTAGCCGGTAAGCTGATCCTGTTTTCTCTGCCGCTGGCATGCAGCAGTATTTTGCAGCAATTATTCAATTCCGCGGATGTGGCGGTGGTCGGAAGATTTGCCGGCGACAATTCCCTGGCTGCGGTAGGAAGCTGTGTGGCGCTTGTGGGTATTTTTGTCAATCTGATCGTAGGTCTCTCTGTGGGACCCAACGCGGTACTTGCCAACCTCATCGGTCAGAAAAAGAGAGAACAGATCAATGATATGCTTCATACAATCCTGACATTTGGAGCACTTCTGGGACTTCTGCTAATGCTGATCGGATGGCTGGTGGCAAGAGCTGTTTTGGAGTTATCCGGGACCCCGTCAAGTGTGCTGGAAGAGGCACTTTTATACATACGGATTTATTTTGTGAGCATTCCGTTTATGATGATCTACAATTTCGGCTCTGCAGCGCTTCGGAGCTTCGGAGATACCAGAAGACCGATGTATTATCTGCTCCTCTCCGGTGTGGTAAATGTGATTTTGAACCTGGTGCTGGTCATCTGCTTCGGGCTGGGCGTAGCGGGCGTGGCGATTGCTACGGTGATCTCAAATGTTATCAGCGCGGGACTGGTGCTGATCCATCTGTACCGGAGGAATGATGAATTTGCCTTCCGGCTGCAGCGCATGAAGATCGTGAAGCCATATCTGGTAAAGATTCTTCAGATCGGAATTCCCTCGGGGATACAGGGAGCCATTTTCTCAGTGTCCAACGTATTTATCCAGAGCGGTATCAATTCTTTCGGGGAATATGCCATCGCCGGTTCTTCTCTGGCACTGAATTTTGAATATTTTACCTATGATATCGCCAATGCCTTTGCGCAGGCGGCGGTTACTTTTACCAGCCAGAATTATGGCGCCGGAAATGTGAAACGCTGCAAGAAGATCTTCTGGCTGTGCATGGCATTCGGCTTCGGATTTACGGAAGTTTTGTCCGTGATCTTCATTGTCTGGGGAGATTTCTTTGTCGGCATCTATACGACCAGTGCGATGGTGGCTGCCTACGGACTGAGCCGTATGTATCATGTATGCTCATTGGAAGGACTGACGGCAACTTACGAGGTAGAGAGCGCGGCACTCCGTGGTATGGGCAAATCATTGGAACCTGCAATCTTCACGATTCTGGGAACCGTGGTATTCCGTGTGATCTGGCTGTTGACCGTATTCCGCATGCTGCCTACTTATGAATGGCTGATGAATGTGTACGTGGCATCCTGGATTTTCACCGGAGGAGCACTGTTCATTGTCTATATGAGACATATGCACAAAGTGGAAAAACAGGGAATTCGCAGTTGATTATTTTGTAATAATGCTTTATCATAATAAAGTGTCTGGAGTTTCCGACAGACTGCACAGGCAGTCAGATCGCAATGAGGAGGTATTATCGAAATGTTAAAACAGTTATCCATTTATGCTGAGAATAAAAAAGGAGCCCTGCGTGCCATGACCAATGCACTGTATGAAGCAGGCATCAATATCTGGGGTTCCGTTACCAACGACGGCGCGGAGTACGGCATTAACCGTATGGTTGTCTCCGATCCCGACAAGGCAAAAGAAGTCCTGACAGAGAAGGGCTACCTCTGCCGTTTCGTAGATGTCCTGGCAGTAGAGATCGAGGATAAGCCCGGTGCATTGAACACCCTGCTGAGCGCTTTACTGGACAGCAATGTCAACGTAGATTACACCTACCTGTCCTTCAACCGTGATTCCTCTACCCCCGTTATGATCCTTCATACCGCGGATCCTGAGGAAGTGGAGATCTGCCTGAAGGCAAAAGGGTTCAAGATGGTATAATGCCAGCGCCCATGCAAAAGCAGAAAAGTTAATTAATGTATTTAAAAATGCCCACGACGAGAGTTATTACTCGACGTAGGCATTTTGCTTTTGTTACGTCTGATATGTCATGGGCACAAAAACTTATAATTTCAGCATTGTGCCCTCACTAACGAGAGCTGTGGGTACAGGAAGACTTATTTTCATGCATTGTGCCCATTTTAAAGACAACTGTGGGCACGGAAAGGTATATTTTCATGAGCTATGCCCATTTTAAAACAAGTTATGGGTACAGTGTGGCTTATTTTCATGCACTGTACCCATTTTAGGACAAGTCGTGGGTACAGCGCAGCTTATTCTTTTAGGGTGTACCCATTTCAAAAAAGAAGGTACAGAAAATTCAGAAAGAATATTGACAAAGTAATAGCTGCATGGTAACATCAAATCATAGTCAATGCAAACGTTTGCATTATTTTTTTACAGGGCTGTGCAAACGTTTGCACAACAAGTAACAATCATAGAAAACGGGTGAGGATAAAATGCCAGCAACGATTAAGGACATAGCGAAAAAAGTAGGAGTAAATCCATCAACAGTATCCAGAGTGATTAACGGAACAGCCAGTATTTCAGAGGAAACGAGGCAGAAAATTAAAGATGCCATGAAAGAACTGGATTATCATCCCAACAGCCTGGCAAGAAGCCTTGTAAATGGGAGTACCTTTACGATTGGATTGGTGATTGATGCCGGTAACAGTGATGCATTCTCGAATGCCTTTTTTATCCGAAGCGTTTCGGCAATAGAAGCAGTAACCCAACAGAGAGGCTTTAATCTGTTAATTACCAGTGATTTTGATAAAGAAAATAACAGTGCCGTGAAAAATTTGATTTTGGAGAAAAAAATCGATGGAATTATACTTCCGGTTTCGGCAGCAACGGAGGAATTGTTGGATCTCCTGCTTGGTAATCACTTCCCGTTTATCGTGTTGGGTGAGCCGGACAATGTAAGAGATGGCATTCACTGGATTGATATGGATAACAAACAGGGAGCGGAGGATGCCGTCAATTATTTGCAACAGATGGGATATAAGAAGACCATTCTGCTTGTGGAAAACCGGATTACAATGTTTGAACGAAAGAGAATTCAGGGCTTTCAGTCAGCGATTGCATTACAAGATAAAGATATAACAGAGAATCTCATCGTGGAATGCGGGGAGGAAAGATCGCAGGTAGGAGCTGCCCTGCAAAATATACTCGAAGAATATCCGGATATTGACAGCATTATATGCACCAATAATGTAGTGGCATATGAAACGCTGAGATTTTTAAAAAAGCAAAAGAGGAATATTCCGAAAGACATCGGAATTATCACATTTGATAATTATCCACTTGCGGAGTATATGGATCCTCCGCTTACGGTAGTGGATATTGACACCTATAAACTGGGAGAGGAAGCGGCAAATAATTTATTTTCCATTATTCAAAACCCGGAACAGGTCAGAAAGGAGGTATTACTTTCTACGAGAATTATTGAGAGGGAATCTACAATGAAAGGAGAAAAACGGAAGAAGTGAAAAAAGAAGCAATACAGCATTTCAATACGGAAGAATATGTATATCCGGTGAAAAGAAATGAATTAGTATTCAAGATCCGTACTGCCAGGAGGGATATATCTAAATGTATTCTTGTCTACTGGGACAGAACAAAACCGGAGAACCGAAAGCAACAGGAATTGAAATGCCGCTACAGAGATGGTCTGTTTGATTATTTTCAGGGGAAAATAATATTTCATCAAATTGCGCGTTATCAGAAATACTATTTTGAATTAACAGACAGCAGTGGAAATACGATGTATTACACAGCGAATGGTGTGCAACAGGGACTTCCGGAGACAGGTTTTTTTGAATATTTGTATGTCAATGGAACGGATGTTATTACTTTTCCGGAATGGGCAAAAGGGGTGATCTATTACCAGATATTCCCGGAGAGATTTTGCAACGGTGACCGGAAGAACGATCCGGAAGGATGTAAACCATGGGGAACTTTACCGGACAGAGAGCATCATATGGGTGGCGACCTGCGGGGAATCATTCAGAAGATTCCCTATTTGAAAGAACTGGGAATCGAATGCATCTATCTGAATCCTATATTTGAAGCAGACTTTAATCATAAGTATGCAACCACAGATTATTTTAAGATAGACCCACAGTTTGGTACCGAAGAGACATTCAGAGAACTTGTGGATACGTGCCACAGCCACGGAATCAGGATTGTGCTGGATGGAGTATTTAATCATACAGGAGTGCATTTTAAGCCATTTCAGGATGTACTGGAAAAGCAGGAACACTCCCGCTATGTAAACTGGTTCCACATCAACCATTATCCTGTGGAACCCAGTCACCATAACTATGAATGCGTTGGTGCATATAAATGGATGCCAAAACTGGATACATCCAATGCGGAAGTCAGGGAATTCATTCTGAAAGTGATGTTTTACTGGATCGATCATTACGGAATTGATGGCTGGAGACTGGATGTGGCGGATGAAGTAGATCCTTCGGTGTGGGAAGAAGCAAGGATACGGATCAAGGGAAAATATCCGGATAAGATTCTGTTAGGGGAGACCTGGGGATATGCCGGCAGAATGCTGCGGGGGAATCAGATGGATTCCGTGATGAATTATGTATTCCGGGATGCCCTTCGGGATTACATAGCAGAAAAGTCAATTCCCGTAACGGAGTTTGACAGCAGACTGAACCATATGCTGGCGTATTACAAAGACGAGACAGACAGTCTTTTGTATAACCTGATCGACAGCCATGATACGGAACGCTTTCTGTACCTGTGTGGGGAAGACAAAAAACTTCTGAAACTGGCGGCAGCATTTCAAATGCTATTCCCGGGTTCCTCGGCAATTTACTACGGTGATGAAGTTGGAATGACAGGAGACAATGACCCTGATTGC
>CAVJMX010000024.1:0-32160 GCA_963650795.1 Bacteroidales bacterium H4 | reverse complement strand
ATTATTTTATATCGCAGGACGCAAGTTATTTTCCAGAATAAAATGTTTCGCATTTTAGAAAAAAATGATAGAATGAAAATATATTTCGGAGGTTCTTATGGAAAATACGATAACGGGCAAGAATTTTCATGATCTTCATTTCGACAGCATCCAGGCATTACGCGGTCTAGCTGCTCTTTTTGTAATGTTCCAGCATGTCCGTTTCTTGAATTTCGGAGCCTTCGGGGTCGATATCTTTTTCTGTATCAGCGGCTTCATGATCATGTTCACGACACAGAAAAGTACGCAGTACTTCTTCCGCAAACGTTTGATCCGTATTCTGCCGCTGTATTACCTGATGACTTTCGGCACCTACGCGCTGTTACTCCTGTTCCCGTCCATGTTCCAGCAGACCAGACAGGATCCCGCCTTTTTAATCAAAAGCCTTTTGTTTCTTCCCTTTGATATCGGCGGTGGTGTCCTCCAGCCTCTGATGCGCATCGGCTGGACGGTCAACTGTGAAATGTTTTTCTACCTGTTGTTTTTTATCTCCTTCCACATCAGTATGCGGTATCGTGGTCTGATCTGCAGTGCCTTCTTAGCCGTCCTGGTAGGAGTGGTTCAACTATTTGCTCCGGCGATTTCCTCCTGGCAGTCTCCTGTTGGCGGGATGCTTTCTCCTATTCTTATTTTTTATGGAGATCCTGTCATGCTGGAATTTATCTTCGGAATCCTTGCCTATTATCTGCTGCGGTTTTTATACGGCTGTCACGTAAAACATCCGGTTCCGATGTCTGTAAGTGTTCTGTCCGCGGTATGCATTCCGGTGGTTTTCTGTCTGCTGGCATATTTTACGCCGAGGATCAACGTGATCGGTTTCCGCAGACTTCCGCTATGGGGACTTCCGGCATTTGTACTGTTGCTTTTGTCTTTCCTTGCAGGGCTTCGGATCTCACTGCCCCGCTTTTTCGTCCTTTTGGGAAACATCAGCTATTCCCTGTACCTGGTACATTATTACCCGGTGATGCTCTTAGACCGTGCGGTGTTTGATTTCTCCACCCTCTCCGTGATGTCCGCTGTAGGGCTTCTTGTAAGCGTAGTGTTGAGCATCGGACTGGCTTACCTGTCCTGGATCGTTGTCGAAAGGAAATTCTCCGGGTGGCTGCGGGCGAAGCTGCTACGCTGAGCAGAGTTCCTGCCTGTTTATGCCTCGCTATTCTATGAATTGTATATGCAATTAATCAAAAAGATGCACACTTTTTTTGTTGACATTTAGAAAACCCTATAGTATATTATAACTTGTCCGTAAGACATGCGCGAGTGGCTCAGCGGTGGAGCACCTCCTTGCCAAGGAGGGGGTCGCGGGTTCGATCCCCGTCTCGCGCTTGAAAAAAGAACGATACCGAATGGTATCGTTCTTTTTTTCGAGCGTTGGTCTGGGCTCGAAGGTTCGATGTCTACGCTCCGCTCCGGTCCGCGCAGTCCGAGGTCCCCCGGACCTCGTGCGCCGTCTCGCGCTTTTTCAAGCCCTCATTTTAGGTGTCATGGGCACAAACTCTTATTATTCCGGTGTTGTACCCTCGCTGGCGAAAATCATGGGCACAGAGCGATATATCCCCTTGCATGGTACCCACATTAAGACAAGGCGTGGGTACAGAAAGATATCTTTTCTCACGCTGTGCCCTGATTCGGACAAGCCGTGGGTACAAAGTGACATCTTCTATTGCTCTATACCCTCATTAGGGTAAGTCGTGGGTACAAAGCGACATCTTCTATTGCTCTGTACCCTCATTAGGGTAAGTCGTGGGTACAAAGCGACATCTTCTATTGCTCTGTACCCTGATTTGGACAAGTCATGGGTACAAAACGGTATCTTCTCTTTCATTATGCCCATTTCGAAGACTTTCATGAAACCAGTAGCCCACGTCGGGATAAAGGGATGTTTCACTAACTTGCTATTTAGTCTTTGTCCCATAACCCTCCTTTGTCTGTATAAAGTTGTAGACAGCTGGTTCTACAACGAATGTGCTTAAAACAAAAAAAGACCACCACAAAATAGTGATGGCAATAGCAACAATAGAAAAAGCAAGGAACCATCCAGCAGGCGTCGCCTCTCCTGCATCTCTTTTGACCCATAGGGTGCGTGGTTGCAACGAAATTTACCACCTCAGACAGTTCCCCTCTTATTCTATTTGGATTATACTCTGTTTACTGTTCGATTTTATCAGCGTATTTGATGCGGTAGATCCGGCGCAGGGAATCGTTCACGCGTTCCTCGGAGATGGTGCCGTTCTGAACAGCCTCTAATGCTCCGTTGTATGCGGTCTCGAAATTCTCGGGCGCATAGATCATATCGCAGCCGGCACGAAGTGCCAGTACTGCTGCTTCATCGGCTCCGTAATAATTCGTGATTGCAGCCTCATTCATGGCACCGGACACGATCACGCCACGGAAGTTCAGTTCATTTCTCAAGATATCCGTTACCACCGCACTGGACAGGGAGCAAGGGGTATTGTCTCCTGTCAGGGAAGGTGCTGCCATATTGCTGACGGTGATCATTTTGGTCTCTCCGGAATCAATACAGCTCTGGAATACCGTAAACTCATTGGCTCTGAAATCTTCAGCGCTTCTGTCTGTGGAAGCCATACCGTCCTTCGTGCTCTGGGTCGTACTGCCGATGCCGGGGAAATGTCCGATGGCGGCCGTTACCTTCTGTTCCTGCAGACCGGTCTGCATACTGGTCACAAAAGATGCCACCGCAGCTGCATCCGTACCGTAGGAGCTGCTGCCTGCTGCATTCCCGTCCACTACGTTCAGATCTGCCGCAGGAGCAAAATCAAGATTAAAACCAAGTTCTGCAAGGTAACTGCCTACTGTAGTTCCCGCAGCGTAGGCATTATTAGCATCTCCGGATGCTCCGATGGTCCCCGGGGAATCGGTCTTCGTTCCCAGTCCCGCGGATGCCACTGCATCGGTTCCGGAGCCTTCACCGTCGATTGCAATAAACATAGGATAGCTGGTATACAGCGTCGTGTTATCAATCATCTGTTTTAACTGGTCTGCGGACTGAATATTTTTCGCCGCATAGACAATACCGCCTACCGGGTACTTAGACAGTGCATCCTTAGTTCCGTCTCCCGCCTGTACGGCTGTCGATACGCCCGTGATGGATTCCGGCGTGGTAATAAACAGGGCTGCCACCTTATCCTCCAGGGGCATGTTCTGAATAATGGCTTCGTCAATGATCTTGTCCAGCTTCTGCTCATCCGTCAGTTCCTGCACGGTCTCCACCTGCTCCGTTGGTGCTGTGATTGTCTCTTCTGAGGCTATGATATCATCCAGTTTACTCTGCTGCTCCTGCCCGTTTCTACTCCTGCCAGTGATGGCGCTTACTGCCAGAACAATTGCCGCTGCCAGCAGCAGAATCAGTATTCCTACGATCGTATATGCTATGATCTGGCTTCTATGCCGTCTCTTTCGTCTTTCTTCTCTTCTATCCTGTTGACTTTCCTGTCTCTGTTCGTTCGTATTCATTTTCATAGCTCCTCTATCTGTACTACTTTCCTATTGTACATGATATCGGTAGGTTTTTCCACTGGTAATAATTATATTTTATGCAAAAATTTAGAGAGCGTACCGATCATTCTTTCAATCCGTACGCTCTCTCAGACTACAGGCTCCAATGGTTTGCCCTCACTTTCTTAAATTTGATCTTCCACTTTGTCTTTTGTTCTCTTTCCACTTTTCGTTTGTACGTATGTACTGTAATGTGAGATGTCTTTCATCTTCTGTGATTCATTACTTTTTCTTCTGTGTACTTGATGTTCTCTATCATAAATTGGTTCTCTTTGGTAATTCTATTCAGTTGTACATCATGGAAGACTGCGGTAGAACTTTACTTGTTAGGTGGACTGTACCTCTCTTTCTATAGATTCTTTTGTTCTTCTCTCCCAACCTTCTCTTGTTGGGCTGTTCCGTTTCTCTTTTGTTAAGTCTAATATAATACAATGTTGTGCATTTGTCAACACATTTCTTTGAATATTTTAATTTATTTTCAACATTTCCGTTCTCATCCTATATTTTTACATTTTTTGGCATATTTCTATGTATTTTCTGTCTTTATTGCACCATCAAGGTTTGAAAGTCAAAAAGACTCCTGCCCACTACTGTCTGCAGAAGTCTTTTTGATATTTCTGAATAGTTACCATTTTAATTTCCCTTAACCTGTGACAGCCGCTGCAGTACCTCTTCCCGAGCGGGAATTGCGCTGGCCGCCCCCTCCCTGGACACTGCAATACTGGCAGCCATACTGGCGATATTCAGTGCCTTGACCGGATCCTGTTCCTTCAGATACTCCGCAATAAAGTATCCGGTATAGGTGTCTCCGGCTCCGGTAGTATCTACCGCATGGCAGGGATATATCTTCTGAGGGATTATTTTCGCATCGGGATCACTTCCCCTTCCAGCATAGACAGAACCATCTCCGCCCAGGGTCAGTACGATCTCCGCCTCCGGGAATTTACTCTGCATACTCGTGAGTACTTTCGCAGGATCCTTCTCACCGGTGAGCTGTCCAGCCTCCACCTCATTTAAGATAAACACAGCTACCTTGGACAGATCACAGGAAAGCACCTGATCGTCCATGGGGGAAGGATTCAGGATGATCTTCATACCTTTTGCATAAGCGCTGTCGATAATATAGGACAGATTATTGATCTCATTCTGGAGAAGCAGATAATCTCCTTCTGCAAATGCTCCTAACACTTCATCAATAAAGCTCTTCTCCATGCAGCGGTTTGCTCCGGGATAGAGAATGATGCAGTTCTGGCCGTTTGTATCCACCTGGATGATAGCATTTCCAGTACGTGTCTCCACGCTGCGGATATATCGGACATCTGCTCCACTGTCGGCACATACCTTCCGCAGCATCTCGCCATCTTCTCCAATCTGACCGGCATGGAAGGTCTCTGCTCCCGCCTTTGCCAGTGCGACAGACTGATTCAGTCCCTTTCCACCGGGATGAATTGCCAGTCCGGCGGAGGTCAGGGTCTCCCCCGGTGCTGCGATATGGGGTACCTGGTAGGTATAATCCAGATTCAAAGATCCAAAATTCAATACTTTCATAATAAACACCTATGTCTTTCCGTAACCCGCACGCATAGCTCTGCAGGCACTTATCAGTGACTAAAATGCCATTTCGTAGATTTTACGACAGTCATCACGGTTCAGGCGCACGATGCCGCCGATGGAATTATCATCTCCTCGAAAAGCAATTCTGTCAAGCATGTCTTCGATACGGTCCGTAGGAATATTCATGTCATGGAAGGATATCGGCATCCCCATGCTCTTAAAATACGCTTCCGTCTTCACAATACCTTCCTCCGCTGCCTGCAGAGTATTCGTACCGTCCCAGTTTACGCCGAATACCTCTCTGGCATATCTCGCAAAACGCTCCGGCTTCTGTTTGTACACGTAACGCATCCAGGATCCCATGATGATCGACAGAGTAGCTCCGTGGGGTGTATCGTACAGAGCGCTGAGTTCGTTGCCGATCTCATGGGTCCCCCAGTCCTGTACTCTTCCGATACCCACAGTATTATTGTGGGCAATGGTTCCGATCCACATGACCTCTGCTCGGTATGTATAGTTTTGTCTGTCCTCCAATAGCTTAGGACCGATATCCACCAGTGTCTTCAAGATACCTTCCGACATGCGGTCAATCACGCCAATCTCATCATCCGGTGCAAAATAACGTTCGCACACATGTGAGAACATATCAGTTACTCCGCAGGCGGTAAGGAATTTCGGCAGGGAATAGGTCAGCTCCGGATCCATGAACGCATACTTGGGGCGCAGGACCGGATGACTGACTAAGAGTTTTTTGCCTTCGTCTGTATTGTTTACTACCGCTACCTGACTGGACTCACTGCCGGTTGCGGGACAGGTCAAAAGCACAGCAACCGGCAATGTGTGCTCCGGTTCTCTCTTCCCTATGAAGTAATCCCAGACATCGCACTCTGAGACGGTTCCCAGCCCGATGGCTTTCGCGGAATCAATAACACTGCCGCCGCCAATTGCCAAGACGAGATCGATGTCCTCCTTTTTTGCCAGTGTAATGCCTTCTCTGACCAGTGACAGGCGGGGATTGGGCAGTACACCGCCCAGCTCGGTATAGGCGATACCATTTGCCGTCAGCTGATCGCATACAGCCTGCAGCAGCCCCGTATCATACAGATACTGACCATTATCATGGTGAATCAGCACTTTTTTCACGCCATCCTTTTTCAGAATTTCCCCGATCTGTTTCTCTGCTCCTTTTCCGAAAATAAATCTTGTATTGATACAGATATCAAAATTATTTAACATTATCTGTTATCCTCCTTCTCCAGTAATTTTTCCAGTTCCACTGCATTCTTTACCGTTTCATCCGGACCGGCTTCCAGGAGTTTTTTCGTATCACCGTCTCCATAGGTCACCCCGATACAGGGAATACCGTTCTCATGCGCCGCTGTCACATCGCTGAAGGTATCTCCGATATAGACGACACTTTTCCGTTCCATCTGTCCGGAAGCCATTACATCCGCAATGACCTGCGCCTTGGATCGGACCTTCTCTCCGAAGGAATCCGGTGAAAAGCACCCCTCAAACAGCTCCGTCCAGCCCTTTTTACGCAAAATGCGAAGCAATGCTTCCTCCGGCTTCAATGTGATAATGTAATTACGAACACCGGCAGTTCGTGCCTCCTTAAGGATCTCGCGGATTCCCGGATAAAATTCCGTCTTCGGATATTCGCTGATGGTACGGTAATGGATGGTTACCCATTCATCAAATACGGGGAACTTCTCTTCACCCGGAAACGGGTGCACCTGCCGGAAAATCTCTTTCATCGGCTTACCGAGGTTACTGTCGCAGCTTCTGAACTTCTCATCCATGCTGCCTCCCAGCTTCCCAGCCGCATATTCCAGAGAATCCCAGACATCTGCACCCGTATCTGCCAAGGTTCCGTCAAAGTCCCACAGAATCACCTTGTATTTCATTTTTCCTCCTGCTCAGAACACCTTAAAACAATTCTTGCTCCATAAAGTTCCCACAACTACCAGTAAGGATCCTATAATAATCGGTACCGTGATGCCCACTCCCAACATAAAAGAGGTCATGACTGTCGAAATGATCGGCAGAAAATTCGATACCAGAACCACCAGGAGCATATTGCCTTTTTTTATGGACAGGTTCCATAGCGTATTTGCCAACGCTCCGACCACGATGCCTGCGTACAGGATCTGACCGATCAGGCTTACGGAAAAAGCTCTTGGTTCATCCATAAAAACAGAAATGGTACCTAAGATCACTGCAGTCACTATCATGTAGATTCCTACACCGTCTACTTTTTTGGTTCCTACGTATTTTTTTACCAGATTGGTATATAATCCCCAGGAGATTGCCACCACAAAGCCTAACGCATATCCGGCGAGGTCTCCGCCCGAAAGGATATTATCTGCGAAGCTGCTCAGATGGAAGATATTCGTTCCGAGCTTGGCTACTACAATTCCTAAAAAGCTCAGTGATACACTGCATATCAGCCACAGTGAGGCTCTCGCATGTAAAATAGGAATCGTAAAGATCAGGGTAAACAATGGCCACAGGAACCGGATCAGTACCAATACAATCACGGACTCATCACTTTTTACCATGCTCATGGATACATAGGAGGATGCGGTATAGATGACAAACAGGCTTCCACATACGGTCCAGTATTTCCGGGGGACTTCCCGGATACCGGTCAGTCCCTCCTTCTTCATGAACTGAAGAGCCAGCACCACGATACCGCCGATCAGATTGACCAGAGCGGCTGAGGTATAAGCCCCCAGTCCCGTACTCAGGTTCCTGGTAAAAATAGCGCTGGTTCCCCAGATAAGAATTGTCAGAAAACCCAGCAGTGTATAATAAAATTTAGATTTTGAAGCCATATGCTTTCCCCCTTGATATGATTAGTTATAGTTTTTCAGGGTTGTATATAACAGCTCCATAAATCCGGGGAAATCAAGCTCCAGGGCAGCCTCTGCATTCGGCTTTTCACCTCTGAAGTCCATCTGTGGCTCTCTATAGAGATCGATAGCGGGATCCACACCACGCAGATGTCTGTAATCACATACTGTCATGCCGCGGGTCAGTTCACCCTTAAGTTCCACGTCAATATGCATTTCGGCAGATTTAATCAGGTCAGGATCAATGAGCCATGCTACCGCACACGCATCGTGCATATTGGCACCGGTCAGCTTTGCGCTCTTAACAGTGGAATCAATGAAGAACTCTGTCAGATCTGCTGCCAGATTTGCTGCTTTGGTGCCGATCTTCCTAAACTCCGCCACGTGTTCTGCGGTCAGGCAGCACTGTCTGGTCAGGTTCAGACCGGACATCTTTACATGGATTCCCGAATGGAATACCTTGTATGCCGCCTCAGGATCTACGAAAATGTTAAATTCTGCGGTAGGCGTCCAGTTACCAAAGGTAACTGATCCACCCATAATGCTCAGTTCCTTAACTCTCTCGACGATTCTCGGCTCTCTGTGGATTGCACATGCAATATTGGTCAGAGGTCCGGTAGCAATCAGTGTCACATCATCGGTATTCATAACCGTATCAATAATGAAATCCACTGCATGCTTATTCTGTGGTTTGGCTACAGGCTCGGGAAGCACGGGACCGTCCAGTCCGCTCTCTCCATGGAACTGGGGTGCTGTTACTAACGGTACTACCATAGGTCCGGAATTACCCGGATATACAGGAATATCTGTTCTTCCCAATACCTCCAGTACCTTCAGTGCATTTTTCGTTACATTCTCCAGTGTACAGTTGCCACCGATAGTGGTAATTCCCAGCACATCCAGATGCTGCACAGCCAGCATGATCGCAAACGCATCATCATGCCCCGGGTCACAATCCAGAATCACTTTCTTTTTTTCCATATATGAAAACCTGCCTTTCTAAACCATCCTGAAATCAGTCTATTTATGTTCTTTTACAAATGCTTCCAGCTCTTCGGTATTCGGTGAATTTCTTGCACCCTTTCTCATAACGGTGTATCCGGATACTGCGTTACCTCGGATCAGGCATTCCCGTAAGCTCATGCCTGCAAGTCTTCCACTGATAAAGCCGGCATTATATACGTCTCCTGCACCCACGGTATCTACCACCTTCACCGAGAAAGCAGGTACATATTCACAGCCCTCCTTCGAGAAGCTGTAAGAACCCTCTTTACCGTTTCTGACAATGACCACTCTCTCGTCAGAAACAAGTGCTTTCGCATTTTCCCGCCAGTCTCTGCCCTCTCCGAGGTACATAAACTCGTCATTGCCGGACCCTAACAGATAGGTCGTATAGCGGGTGACTTCTCTCACCGCTCTCTCATACTCCGGATCCAGATGTCCATCATCTACCCTGAGATTCAGGTCAAAGGAGGTCGGTACTCCTGCTTCATATGCTTTTTTGAAAATTTCAATAATCTCTGCGCGTGCAGATGTGTCATATACCAGAGACATTCCGGAGGAATGCACCCAGTCGGCTGCTTCGATCTTCTCAAACGGCACCTTATCTCTCTCGAGCACCTTGAATGCCTGATCTACTCTGGGCCAGCCCCACAGATATCTCTCTCCGTTCTCATCAATAAAGGCGAAAACTCCGACGGTATTTAACTTCGGATCCACGATCAGGTCTGTGGTATTCACTCCCTGTTCTTTGAAATCCTTCTGAATGTATTTGCCGTACTGGTCAGCTCCGATGGTGCCGAGAAAGCTGACAGGGATTCCAAGTCTTGCCAGAGCCACAGCAGTATTGGCGCTTGTGCCGCCGCCTGTTAACTCCGGGGTGGGATAATCTACCAGCGTCCTCTCTTCATTCAGAAAACGGGGATATGGTACAATGATGTCCACATTGGCATCGCCGACTACATATACCTCAGGCATTTAGGGATGCCTCGATGAATGCTTTTACCTTCACCGGATCCTTGCAGCCGCCGGTTCTATCCTTCTCATCATCATAATTCGTCCAGCTGTAGGAGTCCACACCGTAAGGATGTGCAATGTGAATTGCTTCAGCTACGTTGTTGGCATCCAGACCGCCTGCGATGATGCAGGGGACCTTCGTGCTCTCTACAATCGCCTTATCGATCGTTCTGTCATGGGTCAGTCCGGTAGCACCGATATCACCGGCTTCCGGTGCCTTGGTATCGATCAGGAAGAAATCCGTCACCGGCTCATAATCCTTAATATACTGCATTACCTTCTGCTCCTCTAACGGAACGCCTGCCAGTACGGGGATTGCCTGCATGATCTTCAGTCCCGGGAATCTGTCTCTCAGTTCCTGTACCTGTGCGGGCGTGATACCCTCGATATCTCCGGAGAGATGCAGTACATCAGGGCATACGACCTTCAGATTCTCTGTGATCTCATCAATATCCTCTGCCACGGTCAGACCTACCTTGACAGCTTCAGGCTGTACACCTTCAAAAATTTCTTTTGCCTTCTCACAGGTCAGCTGACCGGGAGTTCTCTTGATCTTGCCATAAGATACTCCGATGTGATGACCACCCATATCGATGACCATTCTTGCGTCCTCTACAGTTCTGATGCCGTAGATCTGAATGATTACGTCTGCCATAATTTATTTGCCCTTCCTTTCTTCAAATACCTTCATAAAGGCATCTGTGGTAAATACAGTTTCCTTGAAGCCGACACCCTGTGCCACTTTAGTGATGGGAGGCGGTGTTACAAAGCTCTTTTTTAATGTCTCAACCTGTGCAAATACTTCCTCCACCGGTCCGTCTAACAATACCTGACCCTTGCACATTACGATAATACGCTTGAAGTTATCTACTACGAATTTCATATCATGGGAAATGGTGATACACAGCTTTCCCTTTTCCTTCAGCTGACGAATGATCTCTCGGAGACGGATATTACCTGCAACGTCCTGTCCGCAGGTAGGTTCATCGAAGATCACTGCTTTTGGATCCATCATGATAATTGCGCCGATGGTACAGAATTTTTTCTCTGTGGATGTCAGGTCAAAGGGGTGTATGTCGAGCTTATCCTTCAAGCCGACCAGATCAGCCACCCATTCGATTCTCTTCTGGATCTCATCCTCCGGCATTCCGATCTGCCTGGGTCCGAACTCAAATTCCTTACGGACCGATTCCAGAAACAGCTGGTCATCCGGGTTCTGGAATACATATCCTACTTCCTTGGACCATTTTGCCGTGGAACGATTATTGATATCTTCTCCGTTAATCAGTACTTCACCGGAGGTAGGACGCAGAATACCATTAAAATGCTTTACGATAGTGGTCTTACCTGCACCGTTCTGACCGATAATAGCAACCGGTTCCGTTCCCTCTATTGTAAGATTGATCCCCTTTAAGGCTTCGTCACCGGTAGGATAAACATGTTTCATATTTTTTAATTCTATTTTCATCCCTTCAAAGCCTCCTTTACGAGTTCAATCGTAGGTTCCTCCGTAATTTCAATATCACGATCCGTATAACCTTTTTCCTTCAGGGCATTGCAGATCCTGACATAATCCGGCACACCGATATGATGAGCCACAATTTCAGGATTGCCGAAAATCTTTTTCGGTTCATCCACCGCCACTACTTCTCCGGCATCCAGCACCATGATCTTATCTGCGCATCTGGCAACTCTCTCCATTTCATGATCCACCATGATGACGGTAATTCCATTCTTATTCAGATCCTTTACAATGTCGAAGATTTCCTCACTTCCCAGAGGATCTAACTGCGTGGTACATTCATCCAGTACCAGGATCTTAGGCTCCATAATGAAAGTGGAACCGAATGCAACTCTCTGTACCTGACCACCGGACAGTTCAAGAGGATTTTTATGGATGATATGGTCAATTCGCATCAGCTTGGCCACAGTATCCACCTTTTTAACCATTTCTTCTCTGGGAATACCACGGTTGCCCAGTCCGTAAGCCAGCTCCTCAGCCACGGTACCCGCTGTATAAGACAGCTGGTTGAAGGGGTTCTGGAATACCAGACCGATCTTCGTGGACAGATCCGCAATTGTGCTGTTCTCCACTACACTTCCGTCAATGGTAACGCTTCCGGACATTTTTCCTACAAAATAATGAGGAATCAGGCCTACCAGTGCATTGCACAGAGTCGATTTACCGGAGCCATTGGAGCCGATAATACAGAAGAAGCTGCCCTCTTCTACCTGAAAGCTGACATTTTTCAGTGCCTTATGCTTCGTCTGACGATATTTAAAGCTAAAATCCTTTACATCAACTACTACTCTACCCATTTCGTCACCGCCTTTAAATAATATTAAGCTTCATCAGAATCGTAAGAATCAGAACGATTACGAAGAACGCAATCAATAAGATCTTCAGTACTTTATCTGCCTGAGACTTGGTAACTTCCACATAGGTAGTCTGCTTGATGCCTGTGATTCCGAAGCCTCTTGTCTCCAGTGTCATGCCTCTCTCCTGTGCATCTGTCAGGGAAGACATAACTACCGGACCCAGCAGGGGAACAAATGCCTTGATTCTGCCGGACAGACTTCCGCCGGTTTCTACACCTCTGGCGCTCTGTGCTTCCTGAATAACGCTCATTCTTCTCTGCATCTGAGGAACTACATTCAGACTTGCCAGAACCAAATAACCTGCCTTAGGATTCAGTCCGGATGCAGTCAGTGCTGCTACCAGCTTGCCAGTGTAGGTTGTCTTGTTCATAATATAGAAGGTTCCGAGGAACACCAGTAAGGTGGTGACAATCTTCAGTGCATACAATGCACCCTCCTCACAGAATTTTGCAAATCCCAGGTCGAAGATTACCGTTTTATTCTTGGGACTGTAGCAGCCCTGAATGAACATCAGCATAACCGTAATGGGAATTCCAAAACCAAAAATCATTTTTGCAAAGGGAACCAACATTTTTGCCATTGCTGCCACGAAAAACAAGCCGATGATGATCACAATACCCAGCCATGAATTAGGGAAAATCAGAGTTCCCAGACCCAGCGAGAATATAGCCAGAATCTTAGTCATAGGGTTCAGTGCCTCGATGGCTGTATTCTTCGGGACAAAGTTATTTGTTACTTTAGCCATTTACAAACCTCCGTTCAGACAAAGAGGGTACCCATCTATCCATCAGATTAAATAACCGTTCCGATCTGTTGCCGGGCGGTTAACAAATATGAAAGAAATTGGATACCCTCTTAAAATCAGAAAATATTATTTGGAATCAGAATCAATCCTCATCATCGTCATCCGTTGCATCAGATGCATACTGGCTTAAGAATCTCCTGGGGATCTTCTTAACGATGACATATGCAATAGCAAAGGCGATTGCCTTGTCGATCAGATTCTCCAGCATAGAGGAAGAGAATACAGATACAACGATATCCTTGGTAGCTGCAATCAGTGTTGCGGTAACTACGGAAGTACCGGTAACACCTGTAGCACCGCCATATACGAAGATGGTGATCAGGGATGCAGAAATAGTATTGGTCAGTGAGCATGCAAGCCAGGTCAGGACAACTCCCCAGATTTTCTTAAAGAGACCCGCCTTAACCATATAACCGGTTACCAGACCACAGAGAATACTTACAATAGAATAAGGTAAGTATACAGGGTTAGCTACCAGTGCTAAGAACACATTGGTTAAGAGTCCGCACAATGCAGATACCCAGGGACCGGACAGACACGCGATAACGATCGTACCGATCATATCCAGGAACAAAGGCAGCTTCAGTGTGGAACAGAGAGTACCGCCGATCAGGTTGATACCTACAGCAATTGGGATCAGCACCAGGGATTTTGTTGAAAACTGAGCCTTCAAGCTCTCCATAAAAGTCATTTTCTTTTTCTTTTCATTTGCCATACGTTTGCCCTCCACTTTTTAAATGCTTTAAAACCTGTATGTTGTATTACAAGTTTAAATATTTAAAATATCATGCGGCGCCTGCATGATATTTTAGTTCTTAATTCTGTGTCCGCTCCGGACTATCAAAGAAACATCAAAATGTCTCGTCAGCAATCGCCTTCAGCGATTCGGCTGTGATCTTGCGAAGCTTCTCGGCATCTCTTGCCTTAATGCACTCAATAATGCGGGAATGGAATTCTACTCCTTCTTCCGCACCCTTCTTCGTAACAGTAAAGGAAAGTGCTGAATTCAGAATATCCTTTGTAATGTTGCTGATCTTAATGATGAACGGATTCCCTGTAATCTCGTACATTTTCATATGAAACTCAATGTCGTACTGCTTGTACTTATTAATGTTCCAGTGTTCACAGTGCTGACGCATCTTCCCGGTCAGGCGTTCCAGCACCTTAATGTCAGAATCGCTGGCCCGCTCAATCACGGCATCAATAATACCTATCTCCATAATCTGACGATATTCCAATACCGCCTTCACATCTTCGTTGTTCATCATGAGCATTGGTGTCATAGACTTCAGATAACTGTTGGAATTCACATTTTTCACAAATGTTCCCTTGCCCTGATAGGTCTCCACCAGATTAATTGCCACCAGCTTCTGAATGGCTTCCCTGACAGTGATGCGGCTGACTCCCATTGCCTTCGTAAGTTCATTCTCAGAAGGTAATTTTTCCCCCACTTTCCACTCACCGCTTTGAATCTTGGACAAGAGCTGCTGAAAAACCTGCTCCTTGATGTCCTGCTTTTTTAAACACTCAAATCCACCTGATTCCATATTCGATTCCCATTTTACTATTCATTCAAACCGGCATCGCTTTATGCTCCTGTCTGCTTGTAACTCTATAATAAACTATATTTTAGATTTGTCAATCGCTTTCAGTAAATTTGTAAGTTATAATACAAGTTATGTATTTCAAATTGTATATTTTTGCCAAATTATATTAGCATATTGCACAAATCAAACTGTCATATTGTACATCGTCCATGGTTTGCGATTCCTTCTGAAATTTGTATGTTGTATTACAAGTTTTTCCTTGATTTTTGCGGGCAGTGTGTGTATTATGAGAAAAAAAGTAACTATACAGAAAGGATGAAGTGTCATGTCTCAATTTATTTCAAAACTTGCTGAAAATTATCCTGTGTCCGGTATCCGCAGAATGTTTGACCTTGCAGCCGGCAAACAGGACATCGTCAACTTATGCAATGGAGAGCCCAACTTTGATACCCCCGAAAATATTAAGCAGGCAGCGATCCGTTCCATCGAAGCCAATCAGACCCGTTACGCTCCCGAAGGCGGTCTCCCTGCATTCCGTAAGGCTGTCGCTGAGAAATATACGAGGCAGTTCGGACGTCCCTTCACAGAACAGAATGTTATGGCTGCCGCAGGTGGTGTCGAAGGCGTTATCCTTTCTTTTATGACTGTGCTCAATCCCGGTGATGAGGTCATCATCCCAGATCCTGCCTACACCTGCTATGAGGGTCAGGCAGAGCTTCTGGGCGCAAAGGTTGTACGTGTTCCTCTGAAGGAGGAATATGGCTTCCGTCTCCAGCCCGAGGATCTGGAGGCTGTTATCACCCCGAAGACCAAAATCGTACTGTTGAATTATCCCAGCAATCCGGTAGGTGCCGTGCTGACTCCGGAAGCCGGTGCTGCTCTGGCGGAAGTGATCCTGCGTCACAATCTGATCGTGGTATCCGATGAAGTATACGAGAACATTCTCTTTGACGGCAGAAAGCACTACAGCATCGCCCAGGCTCCCGGCATGGAGAACAACACTCTGGTCGTTAACAGTCTCTCCAAGACTTACGCCATGACCGGCTGGCGTGTCGGCTATGTCGTCAGCAGCAATCTGGAGATTATGACAAAAATGGTAAAAATGCAGCAGGCACTCATCTCCTGTCTGCCGGGCTTCGTTATGGCAGGTGCCGCAGAAGCCATAAGCGGCAGCCAGGACAGCGTAAAATACATGTCCGAGCAGTATGCAAGACGCCGTGATCTGATGGTATCCATGCTATCCGAGGTACCCGGATTTAAAGTATTCAAGACGGAGGGCAGCTTCTGCGTCTTTATCAACATCAAGGATTATCATATTGATTCCTTTGAATTCTGTAAGGAACTGCTAGAACAAGCCCATGTCCTTACTGTTCCCGGAACTGCCTTCGGCTCTCAGGGACAGGGCTATATTCGTATGTGCTTCGCCAACTCCGATGAAAATATCGTAGAGGGATGCACACGTATTAAAAACTATCTGGAAAAGAGAGGATTTTAAGGATGCGGGGACTGTTTACCTTTCGCTACAGTGACGAACAAATGCAGAAGTTGGAAGCCTTAGGCATAGAGATCACCTATCTTCCGGAAGCTTCTCTGATCCAGGGGACTTCTCTGGCCGGTTACGATTTTCTGGTATGCTTCAACCCTTTTGACCGGTTGGATTTCACGAATTGTCAGTTAAAATGGATTCATCTGGTGAGTAAAGGTGTCGGACATGTTCCCCGGTTCCTGCAGGAAGATCCGGACGTCATCATCACGAATAATGTCAGTGGTCCTTCCGTGCCCATCGGAGAGCTGATCATTTGTTATATTTTGGAGATTTTCAAGAACAGCCGATTTTTCTATCGTCAGCAGGAACAGAAGCTTTGGAAGGCAAATCCGGATATTCTGGAGATCACAGGGAAAAAGATCTGCTTCCTCGGTACCGGTCTCATTGCCAGGGAAGCTGCCGCCAGACTGCGTTCCTGGAATGCGGAGCTGATCGGTCTGAATACCTCCGGTCATGAAGTCCCGGAATTCGATTATGTAATGCCGATTGCGGATCTTAAAACGGTTCTCCCCAGAGCAGATGTGGTCATCTCCGCTCTGCCCGCCACCCCGGAGACCTTCCATCTATTGAACGCAGAGACTCTGAGTATGATTCCGAAAGGAGCTACCCTGATCAACATCTCCCGCGGATCTGTCATTGAAGAAAACGCTCTGTGTGAACTTCTTGCAGAAGAGCACTTCCGCGGCGTAGCACTGGATGTCTTTGAAACGGAACCGCTCCCGGAGAGCAGCCCCCTGTGGACGGACCCCAGAGTCATCGTCACTCCGCATAATGCCCTATACTCCGACTGGTACCAACAGCGGGTCTTCGATGGCATCTATGAAAATGCCGGAAGATTTCTCGCCGGAGACGAGCTGTGCGGTGTGGTGGATTTTAAGAAGGGATATTAAAGTAATGAGCCATGGCAGCCATAGGTATTTCCCTTTGGAAATACCTATGGCTGACGGCTATCGCCGTATAAAAACAAAAAGACAATCACCCTCTGGTGAGCAAGCTCCCCATTGGGTGAATGTCTTTTTGTTTTTGCATGGCTCATTACACGGCAAACTGACTATTATACAGATTTGCATAGAAACCGTTCTGTGCCAGGAGTGTCTCGTGGTTGCCCTGTTCGATAATGTTTCCATCCTTCATTACCAGGATCACATCGGCACTCTGGATGGTGGAGAGTCTGTGGGCTACGATGAAGCTGGTACGTCCTTCCATCATGGTAGCGAATGCATTCTGAATCTTGATCTCGGTACGGGTATCAATGGAGGAGGTTGCCTCATCGAGAATCAGCATAGGAGGCAGGCACAGCATGACTCTGGTGATACATAAGAGCTGTTTCTGTCCCTGGGACAGGCTGCCGCCGTCTTCGGTAATCACGGTGTCATACCCCTTGGGCAGACGCTTGATAAAGCTGTGGGCATGGGACGCCTTGGCTGCCGCAATGACATCTTCGTCGGTAGCGTCCGGTTTGCCCATGCAGATGTTGTCACGGATGGTTCCGGAACGCAGCCAGGTCTCCTGCAATACCATACCGTAATTGGTACGGAGACTTCCTCTGGTGATATCCCGGATGTCAGTGCCATCCACCTTAATGGATCCGGAGTTCACATCATAGAAACGCATCAGCAGGTTGATCACTGTGGTCTTACCGCATCCGGTAGGACCTACGATAGCTACTCTCTGACCGGGTTTTACCTGGAGGTTAAAGTTCTGGATCAGCTTCTTCTCCGGTACATACTGGAAATATACATTCTCCAGATCTACGTTACCCTTCGCATCTGTAAGCACTCTCGCATCCGCAGCATCGGGCATCTGCGGCTCCTCGTCGATCAGTTCAAAAATACGTCCGGCACAGACGAATGCATTCTGCAGCTCGGTTACCACACCGGAAATCTCGTTGAATGGCTTGGTGTACTGGTTCGCATAGCTTAAGAAGCAGGACAGACGACCTACGCTGATGCCGCCCTTAATTGCCACGAACGCACCGAATACACCGACACCGGCATATACTAAGCTGTTGACGAAACGGGTCGCCGGGTTCGTAATGGAGGAGAAAAAGATGGCTTTCAGAGAGCATTTCTGCAGTCTGTCGTTGATCTCTCCGAACTGGCTCTTGACCGCATCTCCTCTGGAGAATGTATTTACGATCTTCTGGTTGTCGATCATTTCCTCAATGAGGGAGGTCTGCTCGCCTCTGGTCTCGGACTGCTCCTTGAACATGGAGTAGGTCTTGGTGGCGATGAATTTTGCCACCAGGAAGGATACCGGGGTGATGCATACGACCACCAGCGCGATAGGCACATTGGTCACCAGCATGAATCCCAGGGTGCACAGAATCGTCAACACACCGGTGAACAGCTGGGTGAATCCCATCAGCAGACCATCTGCGAACGTATCTACATCCGCAATGACACGGCTGACGATGTCACCGTAAGCGTGGGCATCCAGATATTTTAAGGGCAGGATCTCCAGCTTGGCAAACGCATCGGTACGAATATCACGGATGACATGATAGGTAATGTAATTGTTGCAGGTGTTCATGACCCACTGTCCTACTGCCGTAATGATCATGACGATGGCAATTTTCTTCATAATGGCAAAGATACCGGGCATATCTACCTGTCCCTTGCCGACGATCAGATCCACCGCATTACCGGTGAGGATCGGGATATATAAGGTCAATAATACAGTCACTGCTGCCAGCACCAGAGAAAGTACCAGTGCCGGTGTATATTTGCGGATATATTTCAATACCCGCTTTATGGTTGCTTTGTTGTTTGTCTTCTGCATCACTGAACACCTCCTCTCTGCTCAGGATACTGGGAATAATAGATCTCCTGATATACGGTACAATCCTTCAGTAATTCCTCATGAGTTCCCATGCCTGCAATCTCACCGTCATCCAGTACGATGATCTTGTCCGCATGGCGGATGGTGGAAGCACGCTGGGATACGATAAAGGTCGTGGTCTTGTCTTCCAGGGTACGCAGCGCCGCACGCAGCTTGGCATCCGTTGCATAATCCAGTGCGGAAGCACTGTCATCTAAGATCAGGATCTCAGGCTTTCTGACTAAGGCTCTTGCAATAGTCAGACGCTGTCTCTGTCCACCGGAGAAGTTCTTACCGTTCTGTGCCACGGCAGCATCTAACTTACCGTCCTTACCTTCTACAACTTCCGATGCCTGTGCAAGCTCCAGAGCTTTCCACATTTCCTCTTCCGTAGCGTCCGGTTTGCCCCACTGGAGATTGCTGCGGATCGTTCCCTTGAACAGAACCGCCTTCTGAGGTACGACACCGATGCGTCCGCGCAGCTCTTCATCGCTCATGGTCTTAATGTCTCTGCCTTCCAGCAGGATCTCACCTTCCGTTGCCGGATAGAAGCCGGGGATCAGGTTCACGAGAGAGGTCTTACCGGAACCGGTACCTCCGATGATGCCCACGGTATCGCCGCGATTCACAGTAAAGTTCATATCCTGTAAGGTAGGTGCACCGGCTCCCTGATAGGTCAGGGAGACATGCTTGAAGTTTAAGAACGGCGCTTTCTTATCTACTTTATCTGCCAGTTCTTTCGTCTGTGCGCTCTTCTCTGCGTAAGCGGACTCCGCACCGATCTCGAATACGGAAGCCACACGATCTGCACACGCCAGAGCCTTGGTCATGGTCACGATCAGGTTTGCCAGTTTCACCAACTCTACCAGGATCTGATTCATGTAGTTGATGATCGCTACGACTTCACCCTGGCTTAAGTTACCGATGTTGACCTGTACGGCACCGGTATAGATCAGAGCGATGATGGCACCGTTTACGATGACATAGGTCACGGGGTTCATGCAGGCACTGATCTTACCTACGAAGATCTGCATGGCAGACAGCGCTTCATTGTTCTCCCGGAAACGCTCTTCTTCCTTGGCTTCCTGATGGAATGCCCGAATCACACGGACACCGGTCAGATTCTCTCTGGTGATGCCTAACACCTGATCCAGCTTGGACTGTACCTTTTTGTACATGGGGATCGTGGATAAAATAATACCGAAGACCACGACGGACAATAAAGGAATTGCCACTACGAAGATCAGCGCACACTTCACATCAATGGTGAATGCCATGATCATGGCACCGAATACGATGATCGGGGAACGTAAGAACAGACGCAGGGTCATGTTGATACCGGACTGCACCTGGTTCACGTCACTGGTCATACGGGTGATCATGGTAGAGGTTCCCGCCTTATCAATATCCGTAAAACTCAGATCCTCAATATGGTCAAACAATGCCTGGCGCAGTTTGGTGGATACGCCTACCGCAGCCTTGGCTGCGAAAAACTGTGCCGTGATGGAAGATGCCAGTCCCACTACTCCCAAAAGAAGCAGTACCAGACCCATTTTCCCGATATAGCCCATGTTCCGGTTGGAAATACCATAGTCAATGATATTCGCCATTACCAGAGGAACCATCAGTTCAAAAAATGCTTCCAGCAGCTTGAACAGCGGTGCCAGTATGGACTCCTTCTTATAATCTTTCAGATACATCATTAATCGCTTCATAAAGCCCTCATTTCTTATGCACGAAATGTAACTATTCAGAACCCCATTCGCAAAATCGCCTCTGCGAGGCTTAATTTTTGCTCATGTGGTTACTTCGCCAAAGAAATTTTCAAAATTATGCTCATTCATGCAAGCATGATTCGCAAATTTATGTAAATTTCCTCGGCTCTGAATAGTTACAAATTTTTTAAACAGACCGCCACGGAATATCCGTTTTCCAAAATCATCTCCCGGAAAACGATCTGCCGTTTTCTGCATTCCTCTTCCCCTGACAAATTCTCCCCTATTGCCGCGCCGATTCCCTGACCGGTGTATTTTCCGTAGGCTTCTTTTCTCGTCCACAGCCGGTAAAACAATTCGGTCTGCTTCGCTTCCCCGGTCTCCTGAAGCAGCTGCCACTCCTCCGGAGCAAAAAAACGTTCTGCCGTCCGCTCTTTATAAGGAACCCATTTTTGGATATCCACACCCACTTCTCCGTCGCTGACCCCACAGATCACATAGTCACCGGAGTGGGACAGATTAAAGTGTTTGGGGAAATTCGAAATCTCCGGTTTACCCAAAGTACCGTACCGGTATTCTAAGGAAATCACTTCCCGTTTCCGCAGTACCGCGATAAGCTCCTCTTCTTCCCAACGGATAACTTCCTCATTCTCTCTGCCGTTCCGCAGATCCTGCGCCATTTTCTGTAAGATCAGACCGGCTCCCAGGCTGGCGGCTTTCGCACCGGCATTTTTCAAATGCTCCGCTTTTTGCAGCCGGACCGAATCCACGCACCGTTTCGCTTTTTGCAGCAGATCCTGTCTTTTTTCCTCATTCCCGGAATACAGATGCAGTATATAAATTCCCACAGCCATAGCATTCTCCCGCAAGCAGGATCCTATCCGGTCTGCCTGCGTTTTCAACACAAAGGCTGCCACATGGAAATCACTTCATGTGACAGCCTTATGATTAATCTTCCGGCTTGGCGGTAATTGCCAGATGCAGTTCGTCTAGCTGCTTCTGTTCTACCGTACCCGGTGCTCCCATCATAATATCCATTGCGTTCTTGTTCATGGGGAAAGGAATGATCTCACGGATGCTTTCCTCACCACAGATCAGCATGATCATACGGTCTACGCCGGGAGCGATTCCTGCATGAGGGGGTGCTCCGTAGCAGAATGCATTGTACATGGCAGGGAACTTTGCCTTCACATCGGCTTCGCCTAATCCCACCAGTTCAAATGCCTTGATCATGATCTCCGGATCATGGTTTCTCACCGCACCGGAGGACAGCTCTACGCCGTTGCAGACCAGATCGTACTGATATGCCAGGATCTCTAAGGGATCCTGATTGTTCAGCGCGTCCATGCCGCCCTGAGGCATGGAGAACGGGTTATGACAGAATTCCAGTTCTCCGGACTCCTCGCCGATCTCATACATCGGGAAATCAACGATCCAACAGAATTCATAGCAATCCTTCTTCATATGTTTCTCGCTGGCTGCACCCAACAGCTTTCTGTATACACCGGCTGTCTTCTGTGCTTCCAGCTTCTTGCCTGCGGCAAGACCTACAAAGTCACCGTTCTTAAGACCCAGAGCCTTGATGACTTCTTCCTTGCGGTCCTGTAAGAACTTGGAGATACCGCCTACGAACTCTCCGTTCTCGTCTACACGGAACCAGTAGCCCTTGCGTGCGGTCTGTACTTCTACCTCTGCGCAGATGGCGTCGATCTGCTTACGGGTAGCGGTAAATCCATCTACTACGATAGCTTTTACGGTCTGTCCTTCAAAAGCAGCAAAGCCGCAGCCCTGCATTACTTCGGTAGCATCGGTCAGTACCAGATCGATACGCAGATCCGGCTTGTCGGAACCGTACTTGTCCATTGCCTCCAGATAAGGAATCCGTACAAACGGAGCCTTGGAAGCTTCTTTATAAATACCGTACTTTTCAAATACGGGAGGAAGTACCCGCTCTACGATGGAGAATACATCTTCCTGGGAAGCGAATGCCATCTCCATATCCAGCTGATAGAACTCTCCGGGAGAACGGTCTGCTCTCGCATCCTCATCACGGAAGCAGGGAGCGATCTGGAAATAACGGTCAAAACCGGAAGCCATCAGGATCTGCTTGAACTGCTGGGGTGCCTGAGGCAGCGCGTAGAACTTGCCGGGATGATTTCTGGCGGGAACCAGATAATCTCTTGCACCTTCCGGAGAAGAACAGGTCAGGATAGGAGTGGTGATCTCCATGAAATTCATAGCATACATTCTCTGACGCAGCTCTGCCACGATCTGGCTTCTCATCACGATGTTCTTCTTCATGTTCGGATTTCTCAGATCCAGATAACGGTATTTCAGACGGGCATTCTCGTCTGCATCCTTGGACTGGTTGATTTCAAAAGGAAGTGCATTGTAGATACACTTGCCTAAAATCTCGATCTTATCGGGCACTACTTCGATCTCACCGGTAGGCAGGTTGGCATTCTTGCTGGAACGCTCTCTTACCACACCTTCCACGGAAATGGTGGATTCCTTATTGATGCCGTCCATCACGTTCATCATTTCTTCGGTCTCTACTACCAACTGGGTGGTTCCGTAGAAATCACGCAGAATGACAAATCCGAGATTTTTGCTGACTTTTCTCATGTTCTCGAACCAGCCGACCAGTGTGACTCTCTCACCGACGTTGCCGATCCGAAGTTCATTACAATTATGGGTTCTGGACTGAATCATTGCTTTTGCTCCTTCGTCTGTTGCTTTTATCTCTTTAATTCTTCTTTATAAAATTCCACAAATTCCTCGTAGCCTTCCTTATTCAGCTGTTCCTTCTGGAACTTCTTGTTCTTGTTCATGCGGGCTACCAGTACCTGAGTACCATCCTTACGGGCTTCCTGTGCCTGTGCGATCACTTCACACAGTCTCTCGCCGCTGACACCCTTTTCAATCAGGTATGCTAACTGCTTCGGTCTCGTGGGTACCTTAAAGCCTCTCTCCATGAGCAGCATGATGATACGCTCGAAGCCGATGGAGAATCCGCAGGCGGGTACATCATTGCCGGTAAACTTGCCGACCATCTTGTCATAACGTCCGCCGCCACCGCAGCTGCCGCCGAATTCCGGCATGGCGATCTCGAAAATGGTTCCGGTATAATAGGACATGCCTCTTACCAGAGTGGCATCAAACACGATCTCGAAATCGGATGCTTTCGTTGCTCTGACGCTGTCCATGATCTCTCTGAGGCTTTGGGCAATCTCCGGCTCTAAGTAACCTTCCAGAGTATCAGCGAGGTAAGTCACACCGTCCTCGGCACTTTCCAGTCCCTTAAACAGTTCCAGATACTTGTCCACACAGACCTTGTCAAAACCGTTTTCTAAAAGCTCTGCTTCCACACCTTCCAGACCGATCTTGTCCATCTTGTCCAGAGTAATGAATACGCTGTCATAGGACTCTTCGGGGAATCCGCTGTAAGCAGCCATTGCTTTCAGAATACGGCGCTCATTGATACGGATCTGGAAATTCTTGAATCCAAGCTTCCCCAGTGTGGTGGTGGTTGCCAGGATCAGTTCAATCTCTGCTAAATTGGAAGGCTCGCCGAGAATATCAATATCGCACTGCATGAACTGACGATATCTTCCTCTCTGGGGTCTGTCCGCTCTCCATACATTGCCCATCTGCAATGCTTTAAAAGGGGAAGGCAGGGATGCTGCATTGTTGGAGTAATAACGGACCAGAGGAACGGTCAGGTCATAACGCAGACCACTGTCCACTACCTCTTCCTCCGTAGTCGCGGCTGCCACGTTCAGCTTCTCACCGCGTTTTAAGATCTTGAAAATCAGCTTCTCATTGTCGCCGCCCTGCTTACTGCTCAAGTTCGCAATATTTTCCACGCAGGGAGTCTCAATGGAAGTAAAACCGAACTTGCCGTAGGTGTCCTTGATCACGCTGATGACATAATCGCGGATCTGCATTTCTTCCGGCAGAATATCTTTCATGCCCGTTGTGGGCTTCTTGCTAAGTGCCATGGTTTTCTACCCTTCCGCTCGTAAAATTTTACTCAATATCTTATATATGATACTTTTTTTCCCGATAACTGTCAACCCTCCGGGGCTTTGCTTCTGTCAGAAATTCCAGCATTTTTTTGTAAAAACAGATTCGTTTTTATGACATATTTACAATGACAGAATCATGGAACTCCCCACTTTCATGACACCTGCCAGCACCATGACCCAGATGGGGTTCATCTTCGTCTTTCGAAGAAGCAGCACGCAGATTCCGAAGATTACGACCATGCTCCACTCTGTTCCCGTCAGGGAGACACTCTCTTCGCTTCCCCAGAAGGCATTTTTCAGGATCAGCATTCCTGCCGAAGCAATCATGGCGACCACCGCCGGTCGTAAGGATCTAAGCACTCCCTGTAACAGATCCATCTTCCGGTATTTCAGATACAGCCATGCCAGGATCGTCACAATGATACAGGAGGGAAGGATGCACCCCGCCGTTGCCACGATAGCGCCCGGAATCCCCGCGATCTTCAGTCCTACGAAGGTAGCGGAATTCACAGCGATAGGTCCCGGAGTCATCTGGGATATGGTGATCAGATCGGTAAATTCAGCCATGGTCAGCCATCCGTGTATCGTGACCACCTGCCCCTGGATCAGGGGCATTGCCGCATAACCGCCGCCGAAGCTGAACAGCCCTATTTGCAGAAAGCTTAAAAATAATTGCAGATAAATCATTTCCCGGACCTCCTTTTTGCAAGAAGTGTCCGGACCACACCCAGCAGCCCGCAGGCAATCACGATGTAGACCACATTGATCTCCAGGATCCATGCCGCGATGAAAGCACCGCCCATAATAAGCAGCGCCGCAGGATCTTTTTCTTTTACGATGGGTGCTCCCATATCATAAGTCACGGAAGCGATCACCGCCCCCACGCCCGCCTGCATGCCGGACAGCATCTGTGCCACATAAAAGTTCTCCCGGAACGCATTATAGCACACAGAGATCACAGTGATGATCACAAAGGGCGGCAGAATTGTGCCGAGGATCGCTGTCAGTGCGCCCACAATTCCCGCCAGTTTATAGCCCACGACAATGGCGCCGTTGACCGCGATGGCTCCCGGCGAAGACTGGGCAATTGCCACCAGGTCTAACATTTCCTCTTCCCCGATCCAGTGATATTCATCCACGAATTTCTTCTTCATCAGTGTAACGATGACATAGCCCCCGCCGAAGGTAAAAGCACTCAGGTATAAGGTAGATATGAATATTCTCCATAATATCCTCTTGCAGGATTTCTGTTCACCTTCCCCACGTTCCATGTAATTTTGCTCCATTTTCCGCTGTGCTGAAACATACTGAATATAGTTGTGTCAATGCATTCTATTTTGCATGATGCTCTACGTGTTCAAACGTAAATACATTTAAAAACTGCTTTGCTCTCTCTGTCTTCGGATGCTCGAAAAATTCCTCCGGCGCAGATTCTTCCACGATCTTCCCCTGATCGATGAAGATGACTTTATCCGCTACGGCTTTGGCGAACTGCATCTCATGTGTCACAATGAGCATGGTCTTGCCCTGCTTTGCCAGATCCAGCATAACATCCAGTACCTCACGCACCATCTCCGGATCCAGTGCCGCAGTTACTTCATCGAACAGGAGGATCTCGGGATGCATGCAGAGCGCTCTCACAATTGCTACTCTCTGCTTCTGTCCGCCGGACAGCTGTCTGGGATAGCTCTTCGCCTTATCTGCCAGACCTACGCGGGCTAACAGCTCCATGGCTTCCTTTTTCACTTCCGCCTTGTCACGCTTCTGTACTTTTACCGGAGCCAGCGTAATATTATCCAGCACCGTCAGATGCGGGAACAGCTCATAGCTTTGGAATACCATACCGATCTTCTGCCGCAGGGTGGTGATATTTTTGCTGCCCTTACGGATATCCATTCCCTGTAACTGTATCGTGCCGCCCTGGATGGGTTCCAAGGCATTGATGCAGCGAAGCAGGGTACTCTTACCACAGCCGCTGGGACCTACCACTACCAGCACATCTCCCTTTTTCACTTCCAGGTTGATGCCGTCTAAAATCTTCTGTCCTTCGTATTCTTTTGTCAGGTTCTCTATTCTCAACAATGTCTCAGCCATGTCTTATCTCCCTTCCTAATTCCATTTCTTTTCCAGGAACCTTGCCAGCACACTGAAGGGCCAGCAGGCAAAGAAATACAAAACGAATACTACGAGGAATACGCCAAAAGCAGCATTCGGGCTGCTCATACGGTTCGCTTCGATGATCTGCTGCGCTACCTTTAACATCTCCACCACGCCGATCATCAGCACCAGGCTGGTGGTCTTGATCATACGGGTGATCAGGTTGATGGACAGCGGAATCAGTCTCCGCACGGTCTGCGGAATGATAATGTACAGATAGGTCTGCATTTTACTGAGTCCAAGTGCCTCACTGCTCTCATACTGATGCTTCGGAATACTGATCAGCGCGCCACGCACCAGATCTCCCATCTCCGCGGTTCCCCACAGGACGAATACGATCACGGAAGCCACCTCACCGGACAGATTCCAGCCCAGTGCCCTGGTGGATCCGAAATATACGATAAACAGCAGCACCAGCTGCGGCATGATACGGATAAATTCCAGATAGACACGGAAGATTGCTTTTACAAAACGGTTCTTCACCGTCATCAGTGCACCCACCAGGATGCCCAGGGGCATGCTGATCAGAATGGATAGGATACTGATCTTCATTGCCACCCACAGTCCCTGCAGGAGGCGGAGCATGTTCGTGCCTTTGAATAAAACATCAATCCCCAAATCCGGCATAACGCATCCTCCTCTCCACGATAGATCCCACGATCGATACCGGAAGCAGGATCAGCAGATAAAATACCACCAGGAGGAACAGACTCTCCGTGGTCTTATAATAGAGACCGATGAGGTCCTTCGCCGTGAACATCAGATCCATCAGACTGATGGCACTGAATACGCTGGTCTCTTTTAACAGGAAAATAATATTCGCCACAAATGCCGGAATGCTGGTAGACATTGCCTGGGGCAGTATCACATAGGAAAGCACCTGTCCGGAATTCATGCCGAGGCTGATGGCACTTTCACTCTGAATGGGTTCTACAGATTCCAGTCCGCTTCGAAATGCTTCTGCCATATAACTGCCGCCAAGGAAAGCCAGACCCACTACCCCACAGAGTTCTGCCGACATCCGGATGCCGATCTTGGGAAAGCCGTAATAGATAAAAAACAGCTGCACCAGAAGCGGTGTGTTGCGGCTCAGTTCCACATAGATTGCAACAATAACGCGGAGCACCGGCACTTTATAATATTGAATTGCCGCACAGATAAGTCCCACCAGAATTGCAAACAGAATTCCTATGACACCTATCTTTACGGTAAGCAGCGCTGCCTTTTCATACATAGGCAGATATTTTCCTATAAATTCCCAGTTCATGTATTTTCATCCTTTCCGGAAGCTTTTCAACAATCGTAACTATTCAGAACCCCATTCGCCATATAAATCATATCAAATGTTCTTACGAATGCAAGCATTCGACGTACATATTGACATGATTTACACGGCTCTGAATAGTTACGCACAACTTTTTAGATTATAACAAAAGAAGTTCTCGGATGCAAGAAAAGACTGCGGTGGCAACATACGTGCCTCCGCAGTCCCCTCTATATCATCTTATTCCTGTCAGATCTTACTGTGCATCTACTTTACCGCCCTCTACTACCAGGCTGTCCTCGTAGTCCAGGCCATAGGTATCTGCCAGGGTTGCTTCGTAGTCTGCATGGAAGAAGTTCTCTTCACCTAAGGATGAAATCTCATCATTGATCCAGTCAAGCAGTGTGGTGTTGCCCTTGGTCACTGCGGGAGCAATGGTATCTGCGCTGCCCAGGGAAGGAATACCTACGGTATATCCTTCATTCTGCAGAGCGAATGCGATAACCTCGGTGTTATCGTTTGCCCATGCCACAGAAGTTCCGTTCTCAAAAGCTTCTTTTGCGGTTGCATAGGAATCAAACTTCTGTAAAGGGATATCCGGATAATTTGCGATCAGATAAGTCTCTGCGGTCGTTCCGGAGATTACGATAATAGAATCGTCTGCGTTCCAGTTGTCCAGGGTAGTGATCACATTGTCATCCTTAGATACCACGCCGAGTGCTACATTCATATAAGGAGACGCAAAGTCAACCTCCTCTGCTCTCTCGGGCGTTACCGTAAAGTTCGCCAGAATCACATCTACCTTACCGGTCTGTAAATATTCAATACGGTTGGCTGCCTCGGTAGATACGAAATTCACATCCACGCCCAGGTCTTCACCAAGCCTTCTTGCATAATACACATCATAACCCTGATATTCACCGTTCTCATCCACATAACCAAACGGGTTCTTATCGGAAAATACACCGATATTGATCGTACCGCTCTCCTTGATCTCATCCAGGGTACGATATACTGCCTTGCCGCCTGCCGCGTCGCCGCTTCCGGTAGCTGCGGAGCCATTATCACTGCTGCCGCATGCGGTCAGTCCCAGTGCCAGTGCTCCTGTCAGTGCCAGTGCCAAAACATTCTTCCATTCAAACTTTTTCATAATCCTTTTCCTCCTCTTCGATTTTTAAAGTATCGAATTCACTTATGGGTAGGATTATAATGCCTATTTCATACTATGTCAATAGGAAAATAGTAGTTTTATTAAAATACTTATCACAGCATCAAAGTCAGTGGGTTGTCTCAGACAATGTAAGGAATGTGCTTTCTCCTGCGCTGAGCCGGAGTCTGAATTTCCTTTTTTCACAGACTACTATAGTATCCACATCCGAATCCGCGGTAAATACCGCCTGGGTCAGTCTACCGTCCTTCCAGGTCATGGCAAGCTCCAGATTGCCCACCAGACGCATTCCCCGTACTGAGCCGGTATGCCATGCTGCCGGTAATGCAGGCAGAAGAAGGATCCGTTCCTCACTGCTCTGCGCCAGCATATCATTCATTGCTGCACAAATACCAAAATTGCCGTCAATCTGGAACGGTGGATGCTTGTCAAAGAGGTTGGGGTAAGTAGATACCTGAAGCATCTTCCGGATATTATCATATGCCGCCTCTGCATCCCACAGACTGACATAATGGTTCGTGATCCAGGCTCTGCTCCACCCGGTATGTCCCCCGCCATGTGCAAGTCGGAACTCAAGTGTCTTACGGCAGGCCTCTGCCAGCTTGGGAGTACCGTCCACAGTAATCTCTCTTGCAGGATACAGTCCGTATAGATGAGAAATATGGCGATGTCCGGGTTCTGCTTCCCCGTATTCCTCCATCCATTCCAGCAGACGTCCGTCACTGCCGATCCGATTCGGCGGCAGTCTGTCATACATCTCTTTGATCTGTTCCATCAAAGCCCCGACATTTTCCACCTCCGGGATCTCACATTCCTCCGGTGCCTGTTCTCCCAGCTCCTTCCATGCTCCCAGACAGCCCCGGAAGAGATCTCTCAGGATCTGATGATCCATGGTTGCACCGATACAGCAGCATCCCTTTTCCCCATTTGGCAGAATGTAAGTATTCTCCGGAGAGACCGAAGGATTGGTCACCAGGTATCCGTCCTTTTCTTCCAGATAATCCACAAAGAAAAGTGCTGCTTCCGCCATGATCGGAAATGCTTCCTTTAAAAATTCCATATCTTTTGTATATCGATAATGCATCCACAGATGAGTGCACAGCCAGGCTGCCCCCATCACCCAGTAGGTGCCGGGATACCAGGTATCCTGCGGTGCGGTATCCCCATGAATATCCGTATTGTGATGTGCCATAAAGCCTCTGCAGCCATACATTTCTCTGGCCGTATATCTGCCGTTTTTCTGCACCTTTTTCAGCAGCTCAAACAATGGCAGATGACATTCTGACAGATTGCAGCCCTCCACATGCCAGTAATTCATCTCCGTATTGATATTGATCGTATACTTGCTGTCCCAGGCGGGGAAAAACTCATGATTCCAAAGCCCCTGTAAGGTCGTCGGCAATCCGCCCTCTCTACTGGCAGCAATGACAAGATACCTTCCGTAGTCATACAGAAGCTTCGTCAGTCCTACATCCTCTGTCTGTTCAGACTTTTCCGCTTCCGTCTCCGTCCGCAGTCTCTCAAGCCGCTGATCCGTAGGAAGGTCCTCATACCGCCCGGCACCCTCTACATCGAAAGCAAAGCGATCAAACAGGGATTTATGATCTGCCACATGCTCTGCCTTAAGAGTATCATAAGACTGCTCCATTGCTGTCTTCAGGCGTTGATCCATTTTCTCCGCCAGCAGTTCCTGCATGGCCATCTGATGCACGAACTCATCCCTGGCTGCTCCGGTCAGCTCTTCATTGAGCCCATCCGGCAGTTGTCTGCCGGCTTTCCGGTAGTTTTCCGCATAGGCATCCTTTTCCGGTGCGCTATAGTGATAAGTGGAGTCTGCAGTAAACCAAAGCACCACTTCCTCCGCATTCTCCGCCTTCAGACATTCTCCCTGTGTCAGAATCCGTCCGCCGGTAGAAACTGCGCGCAGTTCCATGGCAAATTCATAACCGCCCCTTCCCAGATTGCCGTATAACCTTATGCCATTATCTCCAACCTTACAGGTTCCGTCAAACCAGCTTTCTCTGCGGAGCTTTGCGAGGAAATTCACTTTCCGTTCTCCCTGCGCCGTAAATCTCATCACAAGACAGTCCTTCGGATGAGAAGCAAAAATCTCTCGCGTATAGGTACTGTTTCCCACGGTAAATTCCGTACGACAGACTGCCGTATCCAGAGAGAGACTTCTCTCGTAGCTTTTTGTCCCCTCGCAGAGGATCATATCCCGCAGCTTGCCGCTCTTCCTGATTCTGCCTCCTTCGATCCCGTCGAAGAAAAACTGTACCTCACCCAGTGTCTGGTACGGATGCATTCCTTCCGGACAGGCAGATAGCGTAGTCTCCATCAGCTGCTCTGCCTCTGAGATCCTGTTATCTCTGAGAAGTCTGCGGATAATAGGAAGGTTCTCTTTTGCGTCAGGATTATGGCGGTTCGTGGGTCCGCCCAGCCAGATGCTCTCCTCGTTGACCTGGAGTCGCTCTCTGTCCGTACCTCCGTACACCATAGCTCCAATCCTGCCATTTCCTATGGGAAGAGCTTCCTCCCATTCTACTGCGGGGTGGTCATACCACAATCTGCTCATGTCGTTCCTCCTCTGTACATTTATAATCTCTCGGAATCTCTAAGCCAGTAAATATAAGGCTTTCAGATTCTATTTTTATTAAAATCCCCCACTTTTTTTGCCAAAAACACTTGACAAATCTATCGAAAAATGCGGCGCTACGCGCCTATTGATTAATAAGGACCGTCGCTTGCGGC
>CAVJMX010000023.1:0-33247 GCA_963650795.1 Bacteroidales bacterium H4 | reverse complement strand
TTTTTGTTTATGCTGAAGAATTGTAGAAAAAATTTGAAAAATTTAAAAAATGGCTTGCTTTTTATATAATTCTATGCTATGATAATTTTCGTTCCGGGGTGTGGCTCAGCTTGGTTAGAGCGCCGTCTTAGGGAGGCGGAGGTCGCGAGTTCGAATCCCGCCACTCCGATCTTGAAAAAAATCCTTGATTTTCGAGGATTTTTTTTGTTGCGTTTCTTCTATGTAACCTACAGTTACCACTCCTATTTTTTACATTTGCACATTTTTTAGTAATGGCAAGTACTAAAAATTCCGCAGACCCTTTCCAGTCTGCGGAATTAATTCTTATCTCTTATATCTCTTACCACTTGGACACTCTGTTTTGCCGCTGCTTCCAGCGTATCAATGGGAAACGTTCCTTTCGCGATACTTTGCTTTATCGTTTTCATTGTACCGCAATTATGAATGCGAAAAAGCTCATCTTGTCTTATTGGAAAAAATCTCATATTTTTAGATGCCCTTCATATAAAAGCTGAATTCCATCTTCTCCCCGGCATCCAGCAAAAACTCTTCATGGGTCAGGGCTCCCCAGCTGTTATCACCGCCGACGCCCATCTGCTGCAGCGCCGCGCGGATCACAGTATAATGTACCTCGGGCAGTTCGTAGGCATGCATGGCGTTTTCCATCTCATGCGGTGTATAGGGCAGCGCGGAGAAATGCATTCTATCTCCGGCAAACAGCAGTCCTCTGCCCAGTGCGTCTGTCACCTTTGCAAAGCGGACCTCCGTCTTGTTGCCGCATTCCTGGGGCACCATGTAGCGGGACATATTATCACTTACGAGATTTTTGTAGAGACCAAGCTTCGCGCCGCGCATTCTGTCCACATAGGTCTCCTCCGGTCCGTTGCCGTACCATTCCACATGGTCATAGTCCGCATCCACCTTGAACATCATGCCGAACTCCGGCATATCTCCCAGCTCCTTCACCGGATCATAGGACAGCGTGGTCTTCACCGTACCGTCTCCGTATACCTCATAGGTCACATCGCAGAAAGCCACCGGTCTGGTCGGCAGAGTGTAATGATAGGTCACCGTTACTTTGTCCGCTTCCTCTGTGACCACAGGATTCGGTTCCGGTGCGCCGTGGCTGCTTACATACATGCTTGCCAGTTTCCACTGACCGTAACGCATAATCATATCGTTGCCACAGTCATTGTCAATCGGTGCTCTCCAGAAGTTGGGCTTCGGCATGGTCTTTAACAGCTCTTTTCCGCCGTAACGGTAGGAAGTTAAGCCTCCCGCATTATAGGAAAACAGCACTTCGAATTCTTCGCCACGCACTCCCAGATTGTAATTGCCGTGAATGACCGTCAGGGGCTTTTTCACAGCAATCGGTCTGTCTGCGAAAACCTCCGGACATTCTTTCCGAAAAATGCCCTGTCCGAAAGCTACTTCATGTCCTGCTTTTGCCCACAGAGTATCTTTCTTCAATCGGAAGGATACGGTGACTGTATATTCTCCGGGCGTCACCGGCAGTTTTACCGGCGAAGGAAGCTTCACACTGGTCAACGGTTCCACATCGGTTACAAAATGCTGCTCACTGATCTTCTGCCCGTTTCTTGCGATCTCGATCACGCAGTCATAGCTTCCGGTGCTGACGAACAGATTCTTATTGTGAATGGTCAGGGTATCCTCTTCCACTTCCACCGTAATATTCTGGTAATTGTACTTCACTTCCTGCATCTTCGGGGAAGGCGTGCGGTCACCGCCGTAGACGATACCGTTTCCGCTGAAATTATAATCCGTGGGGCGTTCATCAAAATCGCCGCCGTAAGCCTGATATTCCCTGCCGTAGCGGTCCTTTCTCGTAATGGACTGATCCACGTAATCCCAGATAAATCCGCCCTGATACAGAGGCTCTCTGTCTGTCAGATCCGTATATTTGAACATAGCACCGCAGGAATTGCCCATGGCATGGGAATATTCACAGCAGATAAAAGGCTTGCTGCGGTCCTTTTTCAGCCACTCCTCGATCTCCGCCGCCGGTGTATACATCTGGCTCTCCATGTCACTGGTAGCCGGATAACTCCTGTCATGGAAAATGCCCTCATAATGCACCAGTCTTCCCGGATCCTCGGTGCGGAAAAACTGTGACATATCAAAAATATTTTTCCCACCATAGGACTCGTTTCCACAGGACCAGATCAGGATGCTGGGATGATTTTTGTCCCTCTGGTACATGGAATTGGCGCGGTCTAACATAATATCGTGCCACTCCGGTCTGCTGTCCGGCACAGGTGTGGCATTTTCCTCTTTTCCGCGGATAATAGGATCCCAGGAACCGTGGGATTCCAGATTGCACTCATCGATCAGATACAGTCCCAGCTCATCACACAGCGGATAGAGTCTGGAATCGTTGGGATAATGACAGGTTCTGACCGCATTGATGTTGTGCTGCTTCATGGTGATCAGATCCTGACGAAGTTCCTCTTCTCTCAGCACTCTGCCGGACAGGGAACTGAATTCGTGCCGGTTCACGCCCTGGAACACAATCCTTTTTCCGTTTAACAGCATCAGGGAATCCTTCAATTCAAAACGCCGGAAACCGATCTTCTGCTGTACGGTCTCCTGCGCATTGCCGTCCTCATCCAGCACCCGTAACGTCAGGTCATAGAGATTCGGCACCTCCGCGCTCCACAGCTTCGGTTTGTCCACGGTCATCTCAAAATATGCCGTATCTTCCACGCCTGCCGTCAGTTCGCCCACGACACTTCCGTCCGCAGCCGTCAGCATCCCCTGTAATCTGCCTTTTCCCTGCAATTTCAGGTCCAGTGTCAGTGTCCCTTGCGTAAAGCTGTCGTCTAACAGGGTCTGTACTTTCAGATCCCACACATGCACCTTCGGTACGGTATACAGGTAAACTTCTCTGAAAATGCCGGAAAAGCGGAAGAAATCCTGATCCTCGCAAAAGCTTCCGCCGCACCATTTGAACACCAGCACCGCCAGCTTATTTTCCCCCTCCTTCACGTAAGGGGTCAGATCAAATTCGGAGGGTGTGAAGGTATCCTCACTGTAGCCCACATAAGTCCCGTTCATCCACAGGGCAAAAGCACTTTCCACACCCTGAAAAGAGATATAGAGAGGCTTTTCTTCCCAGCCTTCGGGCACGGTAAAATATTTCACATACTGTCCCACAGGATTAAAACACTCTGGGATCTCTCCGGGCTTTACCTCTTCTCTTCCGTCCCAGGGATACTGAATGTTCACATATTGCGGGCTGTCATAGCCTTCCATCTGCATGTGGGCAGGCACCCGAATGTCCGCCCAGCATTTGCAGTCGTAGTCCGCCGCCTCAAAGCCATGGGCAGATACTCTGTAATTCGGCGCATACGCGAACTTCCACAGACCGTTCAGGGAAAGCTTCTGGATGTCGCTTTTATGATCGGAATGGGCAGGAAGTCTGTTCTCCTGAAAAAATGTCGGATCCTTTACTTTATTATAGTCAAATGTACTCATACTTTTTCTCCGTAAATGAAGTTACAGCCATGTGCCAAAGGGAGAATGGACACATGGCTTTTTGTTAAGTTACTCTGTCATTATAATTCCACCGGTACATCAGCGGAATGTCTTTTTTCCATATCTTACTGTAAATTTTTACACAAGCAGGATCCTACAATGCTTCCACGCACCGGATCAATGCATCCACATTTTCTTCCTTCGTAGCCCAACTGGTGCAGAAACGCACACTGCTGTGGGTGGCATCGATCCGCTGGTCATAGCTGTACTCAAACTGCTCCGCGATTTTTTCAAGATGAGCATCCGGTACAATGACGAAGATCTGGTTCGTCCGGTTGGGTGCCAGATAGGTGTAGCCCTTCGCCGTAAATGCCGCGCGCAGCTTCTCCGCCATGGCAATGGCATGGGCAGAGATCTCCTGATAGAGACCATCTGTGAAAAGTGCGTCAAACTGCAGTCCCAGCAATCTTCCCTTGGCTAACATTCCGCCGTTCTGCTTGATAATATACCGGAAATCCTGTGCCAGTTCCGGATTCCGGATCACTACCGCTTCTCCGAACAGCGCGCCGACCTTGGTTCCTCCGATGTAAAAGACATCGCAAAGCGCTGCGATCTCCGGCAATGTCAGATCATTGTCCGGTGCCGCCAGTCCGTAGCCCAGTCTGGCGCCGTCTAAGAACAGATACAGTCCGTATTTGTGGCAGGTCTCGGACAAAGCAGTCAGTTCCGCCTTGCTGTAAATGGTTCCCACTTCGGTGGGATTGGAAATGTACACCATTTTCGGCTGTACCATGTGCTCAAAACTATCGTTGTGAATATGGGCTTCGTAAGTCTCCGCCACCTGTGTTGCCGTGATTTTGCCGTCAGGTCTTTCCAGTCCCAGCACCTTATGTCCGCAGGCTTCCACTGCGCCGGTCTCATGGACATTGATGTGTCCCGTGGCAGCGCAGAGCACACCCTGATGTTTGCGAAGTGCCGCATTGATCACGGTGACATTGGTCTGGGTTCCGCCTATCAGAAAATGGACTGCCAGACTATCATCCCCGCAGGCCTTGCGGATCTTCTTGCGCGCCTCCTCACAGTATTTGTCCTCACTGTATCCCGGGGTCTGCTCCATGTTGGTCTGTACCAAGCGCTCCAATACCTTGGGATGCGCTCCTTCGTTATAATCACACTGGAATAAAATCTTATTGCCCATCAGTCTTTTGTCTCCAATACTTTCACTAAATATTCCCACACTCTCTTCGTGGAAGAAATGCTTAAGGTCTCCTCGGTTGTGTGAATGTCCTTCATATCCGGTCCCATGGATACGCAGTCGAGGTCTGCGATCTTGCTGCCTAACAGTCCACACTCCAGTCCTGCATGAATTGCCTCCACCTTGGGCTCGGTGCCGTACATTTCCGTATACAGCTTCACCATTTTTTCCCGCAGAGGAGAATGCACGCGGTATTTCCAGCCGGGATAATCTCCGGTCACCACATAGTCACCACCGGTCAGTTCCACCAGTGCGGCAAGCTTTGCGATCAGATTGTCTTTCTCACTTTCCACGCTGCTTCTGACGGAATACTCTGCCCGCAGCACTTCCGGATCCGCTTTCAGGATACCGAGATTTAAGGAAGTCTGTACCAGTCCCGGCATATCTGCGCTCATCGCCTGTACGCCGTTGGGAGTTGCCTGTAAAAAGGCTGCCACACGCTTTGTATCTTCCGGCGCAGCACAGGTTATTGCCTCTGCGGTATCTGCTAACTTTTTCGCGGTAATCTTCACATCCGGATCCTTAGTGGCAAGCTCGTCAGCCAGTTCTGCTGCCAAAGCTTTCGTCTGCTGCTCCAGACTTTCTGCATCTTTTTCTTCTACTACTACGACTGCTTTCGTCTGTCTGGGGATGGCATTGTCTGCCAGTCCTCCGTCGGCAGATACCAGTCCTATGGGCATTTTCTCAGACAGCTTCCACAGAAGTCGTCCCAGGATGCAGTTGGAATTGCCTCTCTCCTTGTGGATCTCTCCGCCAGAATGTCCGCCTAAGAGTCCGGATACTTCCAGTTCATAGCGCACGCCCGTAAGCTCCTGTTTTTTCATGGGGAAACGGCAGTTCACTCTGGCACCGCCGGCACAGCTGGTCAGGAAAATGCCTTCATCCTCGGAATCTAAGTTGATCATGCGATGTCCCTGCAGCATGGACAGGTCGATCTCTCTGGCTCCGTCCATACCGACTTCCTCATCCACCGTGATGATAACTTCCAGGCGGGGATGCTTGATATTCTCGGAATCCAATAATGCCAGTGCATAAGCCACTGCGATGCCGTCATCGCCGCCGAGACTGGTGCCCTCCGCATAGATGGTGTCTTTGTCGATGCCTACTTTCAGACCTTCCGTCTTCATATCCATGGTGCAATCCGGTGTCTGCACCGCTACCATGTCCATATGTCCCTGCAGGATCACCACCGGCTCCTTCTCGTATCCGTGAGTTGCCTCCTTGACGATAATAACGTTCTTCATGGCATCCTGTATATAGAAGAGATCATGCGCTTTCGCAAAATCCACCAGGAAATTGCTGATCTGCTCCACATTGCCGGAGCCGTGAGGGATCTTCGTGATCTCTTCAAAATAGTAAAATACTTTCTTCGGTTCTAAGTTCGATAAAACACCCATTTTCATTTCCTCATTTCTGCGCTTTTCTTGGAAAACAAAGTGCACTTTCAGTATAAGTATTTGCTATTTTTCTGTCAAGAAAACAATCCGGTGCGCACTGTTTTTCATGTGTCACACCAGATTACTTTAAGTGTAATGGTAACTATTCAGAACCCCATTCGCAAAATCGCCTCTGCGAGGCTTTACTTTTGCTCATGTGGTTACTTCGCCATATAAAACTGCTTATCTGCCTGAATGCAAGCATTCGCAGAACGCAGTTTTGCATGGCTCTGAATAGTTACACATAATGATATTTATTTCTATTGGCAATCAGGAAGCCGATCGTCACAAACAGTGCCAGGAACTCTGCCAACACGATGGACAGCCATACACCGGTAATGCCGATCAGTTTCGGCAGGATCAGCACAATGACGATCTGGAACACGAAGGTACGTAGGAAGGAGATCGCCGCGGATACGGCTCCGTTGTTCAGGGCTGTGAAGAAGGAGGAGCCCCACACGTTCATGCCACGTACTAAGAAGGCGATGGCATAGATCCGGAATCCCCAGGTAGTCATTTCTAATAACTCCTGATCATAGTTTGCGAAGATTTTCACCAACGGACCCGCCAGGATCTGAGAAACGGTCAGCAGGATCACGCCACAGGCGGAGATAATGACCAGGCTTTTCCGGCACAAATTTTTAAGCTCCGCATGATTTCCAGCACCGTAATGGTAACTGACAACGGGGGCAGATCCGATGGAATAACCCAGGTACAAGGTCATAAAAATAATGTCCACATACATAATGATGCCGTAAGCCGCGACACCGTTTTCACCGGCAGCCTCCATCAGCTGAAAATTATAAAGAACGCTCACGACAGATGTGGAGATATTCGTTACCAGTTCGGAGGAACCGTTCGTGCAGGTCTGCCAGATGACTTTTCCGTGCCACTTCGCCTTTCCCAGCCGCAGTAAACTGCTGTTCTCTCTGGCAAAATAGATCACCGGGATCACTCCGCCGACGATCTGTCCCGCTGCAGTAGCCAGTGCAGCTCCCGCCAGTCCCAGCGGGAATACCACGATCAGCACATAATCCAACACCGCGTTAGTCAGTCCCGCGATCAAATTTACCTTTAAACTCAAAGTCGGCTTCTCCGCTGCAATGAAAAAGCTTTGGAACAGATACTGCATAACGAATGCCGGGGAGGACAAAAACAGGATCCGGGAATAACGCACACAATCCTCTTCCATTTCTCCGCTGGCCCCCAATGCCTGGGCGATCTGCGGTGCAAGGGCAAAACAGATCAGTCCTATCACAATGGATGCTGCCAGCGTCACATATACGATCAGGGAGAAATATTCGTTGGCAAGTTTCTTTTTCCCTTCTCCCAGGGTCATGGAGACCACGGCGCTTCCTCCGGTACCTGTCATAAATCCGATGGTTCCCACCGCCATCAGCACCGGCATCACCAGATTCAGAGCGGCGAAGGGCGTCTTGCCCACAAAGTTGGATACAAAGAAGCCATCGACGATGCTGTACACCGAAGTACATAATAACATTAAAATGGACGGTGCCACGAAACGCAGCAGCCGCTTATAACTAAAATGATCTGATAACTGTATTTTCATAATTTTCTCTATTTCTCGCTTTCTGTTAATTCTGCTATTTCTTCCCGGAATAATTCCGTATGTTTTTTCATAGTCTGCAGGAACACTCCTACCTCCTGCTCTCCCAAAGCTACCAGCGACCGGCGCTCCGCCTCCATCAGCGGGACCACGATACTCTCCACGGTCTCTTTCCCCTTCTCCGTGAGGTAGATCCTCTTATTCTTGCGGTTACCTTCCTCCGCCCGCAAAGTAAGCAGACCTTCCTCTGTCATGTTTTTCAGCGCGGAGTTCACCGTCTGGGGCGTATAGAACCAGTATTCGCAGATCTCCCGCTGGGTAAACGCCTCTCTTTCCCGTTCCCGGACACAATACAGGATCCAGAAAGCCGTCTCCGACAGATTGCAATGCTTTGCATAGACCCGGTACAGGTCGTCCATCTCTTTGATCAGCTGATTATATAGTGTGATCTGTGCAAAAGATTTTTCTCTGTTCTCCTCCATAAACGCTTTTCTCCTTTTTATCCGATTTCGGACTAAGTGGCATTATAATCCGAAATCGGATTATTGTCAACACACTTTTTCATTGTTTTCTTCTGCATGTCATTATATAATAAGCTTGGCATCAGTTCCGGGAGGAGTACGGTTCGACCGTATCGCCAGTGTCTAGGTTCACCTTATTGAATATCCCGTAGAACACTCGGCGGCTGATGCTATTCTGAAATGTTCTGTTTTTTCAAAGTATAGTTTTATTTTTTCCCAACACACTACTATTACCTCGTTCTTTTTGTATGTAATATTACGTATTGTTCATTGACATACGTAATATTACGTGCTATAATGAATTTGAGGCAGGAAAGGAGATACGAAAGATGCCTATGACCTCACAGGAGATGATCAAACTCCTATTTAAAAACGGTTTTGCTATTATCAGCCAGAACGGCTCCCATGTAAAGCTGAAGAACACCGATACTCATAAAACCGTTATTGTTCCTTATCATTGCAAAGACATAAAGAAAGGCCTGGAACAGGCAATTCTGAAACAGGCTGGCTTAAAATAACAAATATTAGTGAGGAGAACTAAAATGAAAAAACTTTTTTATCCGGCACTTTTTCATAAAGCAGAAGAAGGAGGCTTTTGGATCACTTTTCCGGATTTTCCCGAATGTATGACACAGGGGGAAAATATGCAGAATGCCTACGAAATGGCATGGGATGCACTTGGTCTTGCCGTAGTCTCCCGTGTGGAGAACAGAGAAGCTCTTCCTTCGGTCACAGAACCCTACGCCATTACTTTAGATTCCGATACCTTCTGTGTGGTTGTTCCCTTTGACCTCATAGCCTACCAGAAAAAACATAACTCCAAAGCAGTCAAAAAAACTCTTTCCATTCCGGAATGGCTGAATGAAGCTGCTACAGATATGAATGTTAATTTTTCACAGGTATTGCAGGATGCTCTTCTTCAAAAATTGAACCAATAAGACGTGTTGCATTCCGTGTTGCATTTTACAAATAATTACGTCAAAATACTCAAAATCAAAATGCGCAAAGACCCATTCCAACAGGTTTTTGCGCATTTTTCATAAATATAAGAAGCAGATAACGGGAATCGAACCCGCCTTTCCAGCTTGGGAAGCTAGCGTTCTACCGATGAACCATATCTGCAAAAGGAACATAGAATATTATACTCTATGTTCCTTGATTTTACCAGTCTTATTTTTACTATTTTACTCACTATTTTACTTATCCAGCACCCCTAACCACTTCAAAGCGTTCCAGATGCCGTCTTTATCCACGTCTGTGGTGATATAATCCGCTATTTCCAGCACTTCTTCGCTGGAATTGCCCATGGCAATGCTGGTGTTGGCATACTTTAACATCGGCAGATCGTTATTGCTGTCGCCGATAGCAACCGTATCCTCCATGGGGATATGCAGGTAGTCTGTAATATATCGGATGGCTGTGGCTTTGGAATAACCAGCAGGCACCAGCTCGTGATATCCGTGCTCTCTGTCGATAAAATCAAGGATCCCCGTCAGTTCCCGCTTCATACTCTCCATCCCTTCCGGGGTCTCCGCATAGGCATAGAGTTTATCAAAATTCCCGAGGGCATTGGCATAGCGATCGTATTTTCTCTCTTCGATCTCCGCCGCCATATCGCGGAAAGCCTGTGTGAAGACCTCCTCTCCTCTGGGAGCATAGTCCTCCTTGCAGCCCTCTAAGATCGCATCCACATGGTATTTCTGCATGGCATCCAGAATCGTCTGCGATTCCTCCAGGGTGAAAGTCTTGTGCATCAGACGCTTTCCCCGGTATTCGATCTCGGTCCCGCATCCTAATAACAGTCCGTCAAATTCCACCTGTCCGGTGATATCCTCTCCTACCAGGCGCTTGGTGCGTCCGGTGTTGATCATGCAGATGTGTCCATTTGCCCTGGCAATGCGGATCGCTTCTTTCGTGCTCTCTGCCATAAGGCTGCTTCCGCCGCAGATCAAAGTTCCGTCAATATCAAAAAATATTATCTTCATCTCAGATTCTTAAGCTCCTCTACCAGGTCCAGATCGGACTTCTGTACCTTCAGGTTCGTGGATATGGGTTCCTCGCCGGGTCTCGTGATTGTGATCTCGATAATGGTTCCTTCGGTGATCGCTCCGCCCATAAAAAATCTGCTTACGAAGGCTGCGAACTTTGGATGGTTGCTTTCGAAGGTGTTCTTCGCATTCATCAGTTTCATCATCATTCCGGGATTTATCATAATGGTCTCCTTCCAAACTATTAACTATTCAGAGCCTCATTCGCAAAATCGTCTCTTCGAGACTTTCCTTTTGCTCATTGAGGCTATGTCGCCCTATAACTATCACATAATATCCTTACGAATGCAAGCATTCGACGAATATTCCGTGATAGTTCCATGGCTCTGAATAGTTACAAAAAAAGGCTGTCCGCACCATCCGAAGATAATGTGTCCAGCCTTAACAGTTGCTATTATTTACGCGATCTTGGACTTAGCCAGCTCTGCAAGGGTCTTGAAACCTTCTGCATCGTTAACTGCCAGGTCTGCCAGCATCTTTCTGTTCATATCAACGCCTGCAAGCTTCAGACCGTACATGAACTTGCTGTAAGATAAACCGTTCATTCTGGCTGCTGCATTGATACGAGCGATCCACAGCTGTCTGAACTGACGCTTTCTCTCTTTTCTACCTGCATAAGAGCTGGTCAGAGCTCTCATAACAGACTGCTTTGCTACTCTATACTGCTTGCTTCTTGCGCCTCTGTAGCCCTTTGCAAGCTTTAATACTCTATTGTGCTTCTTCTTGGCATTTAAGCCACCTTTAATTCTTGCCATGTCTTATTTCCTCCTCGCCTGAATTATAAATAAGGTAAAATCTTCTTCATATTCTTAACATTAGTTGCATCCGTAATTGCAGGCTTTCTCAGATTACGTTTTCTCTTGGTAGATTTCTTGGTTAAGATATGGCTCTTGTAAGCTTTAGATCTCTTTAACTTACCGGTTCCTGTTGCTTTAAAGCGCTTAGCTGCTGCTCTGCTTGTCTTCATTTTGGGCATAACGAGTTCCTCCTAAACTTTACTTAATCTATCGTGCCGGAATCCGACACTTTTTAACTGTACGAATTAACGCTTCTCAGTTAAAAACATAGTCATGCTTCTGCCTTCTACCTTGGGAGCTTTTTCCACTACCGCAATATCGGACAGGCTCTGTGCGATATCATCTAAGATATGCTTGCTGTTGTTCATGTGTGCCATCTCTCTGCCGCGGAATCTCAGGGTGATCTTCACTCTGTCTCCCTTGGTCAGGAACTTTCTGGCTGCTGCGATCTTGGTATTCAGATCGTTGGTATCGATGTTGGGGGAAAGTCTGATCTCCTTGATATCGATGACCTTCTGCTTCTTCTTTGCTTCCTTTTCTTTTCTCACCTGCTCGTATTTGTACTTACCGTAATCCACGATCTTACAAACAGGAGGCTTTGCCGTAGGAGCAATTTTCACCAGGTCGAGTCCGGCTTCCTCTGCCATCTTCAGGGCATCTCTGGAAGAAAAGATTCCGAGCTGTTCTCCGTTTTCTCCAATCAGTCGTACTTCTTTGTCTCTGATCTGTTCATTAATCATTAAATCGCTAATGGTTGTGTACCTCCATAAGAAAATGTGTTAAACAATAAAAAAAGCAGATAGCATAACTATCCACCTGTTCCCTTCACGGACTGCCCTCATTCAAACAAATTCCAACGAGTTCTCTGTCTATGAAAAAATCTGAACACTTACCAGCCTGCGCCGTAAGGTGAGAGTGGATACTCTGCTTGTTGTTCGTGTTCTTCACACGCTTAAATAGAATACCACGGAGTTACCCAGATGTCAACCCCGTTTTTCACATTTTTTATTTTGTGATGTATTTGCCCGATCTATGTACCGGCGGTCTCCCGCCGAATCCGATCATGTGCTCTATTATCCGCATTTTCGGAAGCCTTGTCAAGCTTAAATTATCTCTCTGCAAACGTGGCACAGGCAGTCTCTCTGCAGTCGCAGGCACCGCAGCCCTTGATGTCCACATGCTCCGCCACACACTTGTAATTGCTGTTATAGATGCACTTTACCGCCTCACAGTCAATGCTGATCGTCTTACTGGGATGGGACAGGGAACTGGTAAAAGAATCCTTCCCCTCTCTCTTCTCTGTAAAGCTTTCGCAGCAGGTGCCGTCACAGTCACAGGCATGCTTGCCGCCTACCATGATATCACCCTTGCTGCACAGACAATCCTTATTATAGGAACAAGTTTCCACAACACATTTTAAATCTGCCATATCTCCCTCGCCTTCTGCCGCTTTTCGCAGCTCATTATTATCGTAGCGCCATGATTAGTCTGTGCAGATTTGAAAAACTTATGCCTCCTACTGGATTTTTTACAGGAGGATTTCCCATGACATCCGAAGAATATAAAGCACTCTCCGTCAAAGAATTCACCGAGGCTGCCAAGGTCTACGACAGCGGTCACTGCGGCTGCGGTACCGGTCCCGTGATCGAACTGTTACATGAAAAATATCCCGAAAAACATTTCATCGGTCTGGACCTGACCCCCGAAATGATCCGCGTGGCTCAGGCAAAGAATCTGTCAAATACCACCTTCGTTGTGGGGGACTGCGAAAACATTCCTTTCCCGGAGAACACCTTTGATGCGATCATTTCCTCCAACAGCTTTCATCACTATCCGAATCCTCAGGACTTTTTCAACAGTGCTTACCGGGTGCTTAAAAAGAACGGCAGACTGATCCTGCGGGACTACACCACCAAATCTTCCGTATTGTTATGGCTGTGTAATCACATCGAAATGCCCTTAGCACATCTGTGTGGTCACGGGGATGTCAAATTATATTCCGGAGCAGAGTTTCGGAAATTTGCGGAAACCGCCGGATTTGAAGTTCTCTCTTTCGAGGCACAGGCGAAAATGCGTGCCCATCTCGTTGCCCGTAAAAAATAATATTTTGTCATACCATTCAAAAAGCGCCACTCTCCTATCTGGAAAGTGACGCTTTTATTTTATTATTACTTGCTCAGCTTCTTGGTTGCGATCTCGTCCTTTAACATCGCCAGGAACTCGTCTCTGGATACGGTAGTTGTGTTCTGCTGTCCATGCAGACGATAGCTTACGGTGCCATCCTGTGCTTCCTGCTTTCCTAAGATGATCAGGTAAGGGATCTTCTTCACCTGTGCTTCTCTTACACGATAGCCCAGCTTCTCTGCTCTCTCATCGATGTCTGCTCTGATGTTATTATCTAACAGATAAGCATACAGGTCATGCGCATAGGCATTCAGCTCCTCGTCGTCGTTCTTGACCGGCAGGATCATTGCCTGTACGGGAGCCAGCCACAGAGGCAGGTTGCCCTTGGTCTCCTCCAGAATATAAGCCATGAATCTGTCCAGGGATCCTAAGATCGCTCTGTGCAGAACCACGGGAGTCTTCTTCTGTCCGTCCTTATCCACATAGGTCAGGTTGAACTTCGCAGGCAGGCAGAAATCCAGCTGGCAGGTGGACAGGGTGTACTCGTTACCTACTGCAGGCTTCACATTTACATCCAGCTTCGGTCCGTAGAATGCAGCCTCACCGATCTCCTCAGTGTACTCGATGCCCAGATCGTTCAGAACCTTACGCAGAGCGTTCTCCGCATTGTTCCACATCTCATCATCATCGTGATATTTTACCTTGTCCTCCGGATCTCTCAGGGACAGGACACATCTGTAATCGGTAATGCCGAAATCCTTGTAGGTATTGAAGATCAGGTCTACTACCTTGGAGAACTCGGACTCGATCTGCTCCGGTGTTACGAACAGATGAGCGTCGTTCTGACAGAAATGTCTGCCTCTCTCGATACCCTTCAGGGTGCCGCTGGCTTCAAAACGGAAATCATGGGCGATCTCACCGATACGAATGGGTAGATCCTTGTAGGAGTGCTGTGTGTTAGCGTAGATCATCATGTGGTGAGGGCAGTTCATGGGACGCAGTACGAAGGACTCTCCTTCCACTTCCATAGGAGGGAACATGTTCTCCTTGTAATGATCCCAGTGGCCGGAAGTCTTGTACAGATTTACGGTACCTACGCAGGGAGTCATAACGTGCAGATATCCCAGTCTTCTCTCTTTATCCTTAATATAATTCTCCAGCTCCTGCCATACGGTGTAACCCTTGGGAAGAAACATGGGAAGTCCGCGTCCTACCAGATCGTCGGTCATGAACAGTTCCATTTCCTTACCGATCTTTCTGTGGTCACGCTCCTTAGCCTCTTCCAGTTCTTTCAGATGTGCTTCCAGCTCCTCAGCGGTAGGGAAGCAGACACCGTAGATACGCTGCATTACGTGGTTGCTGGCATCGCCCTTCCAATATACTCCGGAGTGTTTTACCAGTTTGAAGTTCTTGCACAGCTTGGTGTTGTCTACGTGAGGTCCACGGCACAGATCGGTGAAATCACCCTGATCGTATACGGTGATGTTGCCGTCTTCGAGATTGCTGATCAGATCCAGCTTGTACATGTCATCCTTGAACATTTCCATAGCTTCTGCCTTGGATACTTCTCTTCTGTAGATTTTCTTGCCTTCCTTGCAGATCTTCTTCATCTCTTTTTCGATGGCAGCGATCACTTCGTCGTTGACTACATCGTTGCCGAGATCGATATCATAATAGAATCCTTCCTTTACCACAGGTCCTACCCAGAATTTTGCATGAGGGTACAGATGCTTGACAGCCTGTGCCATAACATGTGCGCAGGAATGATTGAGCGTATTGAGTCTTTCGTCTTCCTTAAAATTAACCATTTTAAATCTCCTTTTTGATGTTTTCTAAACTATTCAGAACCTCCATTCGCAAAATCGCATCTACGATGCTTTCCTTTTGCTCATTGAGGTTACTTCGTCCTATAAATATCGCCAAAAGTTCTTACGAATGCAAGCATTCGACGCACTTTAGTCGATATTTACATGACTCTGAATAGTCACAAAAAAGTCCCTTGCAACGATCTGCAAGGGACGTATCACACGCGGTTCCACCCTGATTGCAATTATTATAAAAATAACTACCACTCATTTGCTCGTAACGGGAGCTGCCGGGCTGTATTAGAGCCACTCGGAGATGGTCTTCGTCTGCATCCGGCAAAACCGCTCACAGCACTTGTTTCTAAATAACAAGGCGGTTCTCTCTGTTGCCTTTCTATGCATCCTACTCTTCTCTTCAACGTTTTCTGATTTAAAATCTGTTGCTTTAGGACTTATGTTGATATAATAGACCTTTTCACACGGATTGTAAAGAGGTATTTATATAGCTTTCCACATTTTCTCTGGACATATCCAAAGCTACCGCCAGTTCTCCGTAGAGATGATCCTCCGCAATTCTGAAATACCTGGCATCTACCGCCGTCTCCTTGCGTCCCGCTTCCTCTCTGGCGCGTTTTCTTAAGTAGATCGTCTTGATGATCCGGATCAGATCCTGACAGCTGCTGGTCTTTAAACAATTCTTATATTCCTGCTCTAATAATTTATCATTGGCAATGGTGATCAGCGGGATCTCCGGGATCCGGTGGATCAGATTCTCCGCTTCCTCATGCGCCAACACTTTCCGCATGGAACTCTCTGCCGTATCCACCGGAATATATACCGTGCTGGAAGACAGATACAGAGGTTTTAAAATATAATACTCCCGCTTCTTGTCCACTCCCGCAATATCTAACGTTGTGATCTCTTCCACCACACAGACTCCCTTACTGCCGCATACTACACGTTCGCCCTTCTGAAACACCTTAACCTTCCTTTCCTCTGCCCATTGCAGAAAAATGCAAAACACAATTTCCGTTTACTTCCAATAGTATACCCTTATCTTAACAGAAAAAACGCCGAAATGTCAGTATCTTTCGGCGTTTCTGATTATTTTCGTGAATATTGCTCATAGGAATTCGGTAAAGTGTTGTGCATTATTTCTGATAAGCGATGCGGGGATCCCCGTTTTTCAGGTAAATAATGCCTCTGCGTTCAAATCCGTTCTTCTCTAATAAGTGCTGCATGGTGCGATTGTCAAAATGTGTATCCGCCCGCAAATATTTCACTTTGGTCTCGCAAAAGGCAACGCACTTGGCAAAAAGCCCCTTCACTTTCCCATCTCCTGCCAGGCGGTGGATCGTGCCGTAGGGAGTCTCCTCACGCCAGCTGCCGTCCTCGATGTAAGCATACGTCGGTTCCTCCCCCAATAAAAGCATGAATACTCCGTGAATCTTTCCGTCTTTTTTATATACATACAGCCGCTGCTGTGCGATATCCGCCCGTAAAAGCTCCGGATCCGGATAAGCGCCGTTCCACTGGTTGGGATTGCCGCTTGCCCGCATATACGCTTTGGCAATGTCATAGATCTCCAGGATCCGGGACAGATCCGCCTCTGTTGCCGGTACGATCTCCTCCGGCTCCGGATCTTCCAGGATCTCCCGTACCGCAGTCTCCATCCGCTCTGCCAGCTGTCTGTGCCCCTTTGCCGTCAGGTGCACATGATCCACCTGCGTCAGTTCACATCCACCCGCATCCAGGAAATTCACCTGCTCCGCCACTGCCAGAAAAGCATATTCTCTTGCTAACCCCTTTGTGATCTCCACACAATCCGGGGTAAATTCCGGATAGGTCTCTCCTTCTTCAATGGGCACCGGCGACACGATCAGGATCTTCGGTTCATTCTTCCCCCAACAGGGAACAGACTTTGCCTCTTCCACGAGGATCTGCATGCCTTTGGTGATTTTCTTCGCATCTGTATCGAATTTTTCCTTGGCATCATTGGTTCCCAGCATCAGAATCAGCAGGTCTAACGGTTCATGGCTGTTCAGTAATGCATGCAGTACCGGCAGCAGATTCACCGAGTCCATGTCCGGATCGTCATACACGCAGGTTCTGCCGCTTAAGCCTTCCTCGATAACCAGATACTCTTCCCCCAGCGCCTTTTGCAGCAGACAGGTCCAGCGTTCTTCCTCATTATATCTGTTTCCGTGATCGGCGCTCTCCGACGGATCGGTGCAGAGCCCGTGGGTATTGGAATCTCCGATGCACAGGATGTGTTTTTTCATGGCTATACCTCCAGCTCCGGGAAATACACAATAGTATCATCCCCCTGGCATTCCACGTACATGCCTTCCAGTTCCAGGTTCACATCATCCACATTGTGATCGTCGAAATATTTGGTCAGGTCCATGATCGTTTCCATATAGGAATTATCTCCCTTTACCAGGATTCCCAGACCATTTTCTGGCTCCTGCTCATAGAGCTCCAGCCCTTCGACTTCCTTTACATACTCACGTATTGCTTCTGCTACGGTCATTTATCTTCCTCTTATTCCTCATTCATCTTAGCCAGCTTGGCTGCCTGGTCGGCTGCGATGCAGGCATCGATAATCTCTTCGATATCTCCGTTCATGATCTTGTCTAACTTGTACAGGGTCAGTCCGATACGATGGTCGGTGACACGACCCTGGGGGAAGTTGTAGGTACGGATCTTCTCAGAACGGTCTCCGGTACCGATCTGGCTGCGGCGCATCTCTGCTTCCGCATCGTGTCTCTGCTGCTGCTCGATGTCGTACAGCTTGGATTTCAACAGAGCGAATGCCTTCGCCTTGTTCTGGATCTGAGACTTCTCGGTCTGGCTGTACACCACAATTCCGGAAGGATAGTGGGTCAGACGTACTGCGGAGTCGGTGGTGTTGACACACTGACCGCCGTTACCGGATGCTCTCATAACATCGATACGGATATCCTTGTCCTCGATAACGATATCAATATCATCATCCACCTCCGGCATAACAGCCACACTGATGGTGGAGGTGTGAATACGTCCGCCGCTCTCGGTCTCAGGCACACGCTGTACACGATGTACGCCGCTCTCATATTTCATCTTGGAATAAGCTCCCTGTCCGCTGATGGTGAACTGGACTTCCTTCATACCGCCGATACCGATCTCATCCACGTTGATCAGTTCTACCTTCCAACGCTGCTTCTCGGCATAATGCACATACATACGATAGATCTCCGCTGCGAACAGCGCTGCCTCATCACCGCCGGCGCCGGCACGGATCTCCACGATTACGTTCTTGTCATCGTTAGGATCCTTGGGCAGTAACAGAATCTTCAGTTCCTGCTCCAGCTCTTCCACGCGCTTCTTGCTGTCGTTCAATGTCTCCTTGATCATCTCGCGCATTTCTTCGTCTTTTTCTTCTTCCAGCATGGAAAGAGAATCTTCGATATCCTGCTTGCACTTTTTATACTCTGTGTACGCGTCCACGATAGGGGTAAGATCGCTCTGCTCCTTCATCAGCTTGCGGAAACGCTCCTGGTTATTCGTAACCGTAGGCTCATGCAGTTCACCCATGATCTCTTCAAAACGAATCAATAAATCTTCTAACTTATCAAACATAATTATTTCCTCTCAACATAAGTTGTAACAGTTCAGCCATGAACATATCGGAGAGCAAAAATCATGCTTGCATGATTTTGTGAACGAATATGTTCATGAACTAAGCGCCAGGTTTATGAGCAAAGGTAGTCACGAAGTGACTGAAAGCGTGTCAGCGCGACTTTGCGAATGGCGCGGGCTGAACTGTTACATACGTTCCATACACTACCCGGTCCAGTCCGGCATAATCCTGCACCACCTGTACCTCGCGGTACCCTTCGGCACGCATCAACTCCGACACCGCCTGTCCCTGGTCATATCCGATCTCAAAAAAAAGCATTCCACTGCTCACCAGATGCTCACCTGCTTCCTCGATGATACGGTGGTAAAAATGTAAACCGTCCGCTGTACCATCCAGAGCCATCCGGGGTTCATGATCCCGCACCTCCGGCATCAGTTTCTCCACTTCCGCACTGGCAATGTAGGGCGGATTCGACACGATGATCTCGAATTTGCCCTCCACCTTTTCAAACAGATCACTCTGTAAAAAATGCACTTGTTCCGCTTTTTCCGGGGGAAGCACCTTCCCGGCATTTTGCTTTGCCACTTCCAGTGCCTCGGCAGACAGATCCACGCCCAGTCCTTCGCAGTCATTGCTGTAATGCAGCAAGCTTAACAGAATGCAACCCGATCCCGTACACATGTCTAACACCCGCATTCCGTCATGGAGTTCCTTAAGTACTTCCTCCACCAGGATCTCGGTATCCTGTCTCGGTATCAGCACATGCTCATTGACGGCAAAGGTCAGTCCCATGAAGTCCTGCTCTCCGGTCAGCTGCTGCAGTGGAATATGTTCCGCCCGCTGCCGGATCCAACCCAGATACTTCTCTTCTGCTTCCGGATTCACCTGCTGTTCGCCGTGTACCAGCAGGTCATTGCGGTTCGTGCCGCATACCGCTTCCAGTAAAAGCCTCGCATCTATGGTAGCTTCTTCGATTCCCGCTGCCTGTAAAGTGCGGCAGCCCTTTTCATAACATTCCCGGTAAGTCATCTTAATCCTCTGGCTCTTGGGAAGGTTCGTCCTTCATCCAGCTCTCATCGATTTCATAACCGAAAGTATCCTGTAAATATTTCTTCCATTCGAATACTGCTTCTACAGAAGCAATTGCCACCTCTGCCATGCTTTCGTCCGGTTCCTTCGTGGTCATACGCTGGATCCACATGCCGGGAGCAGACAAGATTTTGATAAATATATTATCCGTGCGTCCTGCCAGACGGATGATCTCATAAGAGATTCCTGCCACAACAGGCATCAGCAGAATACGAAGAATTACTTTCTCCGCTACGTTATCCACCTGAATAAAGAAAAACAGCACGATACTTACCAGCATGACAAAGAAAATAAAACTGGTGCCGCACCGCTTGTGCAATCTGGAGCTGCGCATTACATTGTGCACCGTAAGGGGTCTGCCCTTCTCGATACAGTTGATACATTTGTGTTCCGCACCATGATACTGGTACAGTCTGCGGATATCTTTCATGGCGCTGATGCCCCATACATACAGTAAAAACAGGGCAATACGAATCACGCCCTCGATGATTGCCATCAGCGAACGATTCCGAATAAAACTCTCAAACAGAGAAGAAATAAAATAAGGAAGCACAATGAAAATACCTACTGCCAGTACGACAGAGATCACCGTAACGATACCGGACAGCAACTTTTCGCCGTTGCCGCCGCTCATTTTATCCATTGCCTTATCGAACTTCGTCTCCTTGCCATCCTCTTCTTCATAGAAACTGGCGGAATAATTCAAAGCCTTCGTTCCCAGGATCAGTGAATCCAGGAAATTAAAAATACCGCGGATAAAGGGAAGTTCCTTGACCTTGCTACCGTGCGCCAATCCCTGGTAAGTCTCCACTTCCACTTCGATCTCGCCGTCCGGCTTACGAACCGCTACCGCGTATTTTTCTTTATTTTTCATCATAACGCCTTCCAGTACCGCCTGTCCGCCGATCCCGGAATAACGACTCTTTCTTCTAGCCATAAAATCTCATCCTTACAAAAAATAAAATCTGTAACAAGAAAAGGTTGAGATACGAATACCTCAACCTTTCGCTCGCAATCTTATTTAACACCGTATTTCTTATTGAACTTGTCAATACGGCCATCGGTTCTTGCAGACTTCTGCTGGCCAGTGTAGAATGAATGACACTTGGAGCAAACTTCTACGTGAAGCTCGGGCTTGGTGGAGCCGGTTACAAATGTGTTACCACAGTTGCAGGTTACAGTTGCCTGGTAGTAAGCGGGATGGATTCCTTCTTTCATTTCTTTCACCTCTCTATAAAAATGTCGTGTATAAGTTCTTGTTCTCATCCTCACTGCTTATGGAACCACAAACAGCGGTATTATTGTACCATAAGAGAAGATACGGTGCAAGACTTATTTTAACATTTTTTGCGATAATTAAAGCAAACTTAAATGAAGCGATTCTTCTTCACCATATTCACAAATTCTACATTATTGCGGGTATGGGAGAACATATCGAGGATCCGATCGGCAGCTTCGTCGGGCTTTAATCCGTTCAGTGCCTTACGCATGATATTGATAGCTTCCAGCTCTTCCGGAGTCAACAGCAGATCTTCTCTTCTGGTGCCGGATTTTGCCAGGTCGATGGCAGGGAAAATACGCTTCTCGGACAGCTTTCTGTCCAGAACCATTTCCATGTTACCGGTTCCCTTGAATTCCTCGTATACTACATCGTCCATCTTACTTCCGGTCTCTACCAGTGCGGTCGCCAGGATCGTCAGGCTTCCGCCCTCACGCATGTTACGGGCTGCACCGAAGAATCTCTTGGGCATATGGAGTGCGGCGGGATCGAGACCACCGGACAGGGTACGTCCGCTGGGAGGTACCACCAGGTTGTACGCTCTGGTCAGACGGGTAATACTGTCGAGCAGGATCACGACATCCTTTTTATGTTCTACGAGACGCTTTGCACGCTCGATCACCATCTCGGATACTCTCTTATGGTGCTCGGGAAGCTCATCGAACGTAGAGTAGATGACTTCCACATTGTCCCCGTGGATAGCTTCCTTAATATCGGTAACTTCCTCGGGACGCTCATCGATCAGCAGGATCAGCATGTGCATCTTGGGATTGCCGCTTAAGATGGACTTTGCCACTTCCTTAAGTAAGGTGGTCTTACCTGCCTTGGGCGGGGATACGATCATACCACGCTGTCCCTTACCGACAGGGCTCACCAGATCCATAACTCTCATTGCCACGCTGCATCCCGGTGTCTCCATTTTAATACGCTCATCCGGGAAGATCGGGGTCATATCCTCGAATGCCATTCTCTTGGCGGACTCTTCCACCGTATAGCCGTTAATACTCTTAACGAACAGCAGAGCGCTGAACTTCTCCTGCTGGGTCTTGATCCTCTTGTTACCCTTTAAGATATCACCGGTCTTCAGTCCGAAACGACGGATCTGACTGGGTGCCACATAGACATCGTTCTCACCGGGCATGTAATTCTCACAGCGGATAAATCCGTAACCATCCGGCATAACCTCTAAGATACCGCTGGCTTCGATACCGCTGTCTAATTCCTTGGGATACTGGCTCTCATCATAAGCCACATTGTTCGGATTAAAAGAACGCTCCTTCGTATAAGCTTCGCTTCTTACGCCGACATTCTCCGCAGCACCGCTCTCCTGCATTTTCTGTCGGTAGCTGTTCCGCTCCTGTCTGGCAGGACGTTCTGTTCTCTCCTGCTTCTGGGGCTCTTCATTTTTCGCCGCTTCCTGTCTGGCTGCAGCCACTTTCGCCTCTTCCTCTTTTTCCAGGCGTTCGTCCTCTGCCAGCATGGCTTCTACCAGCTCCGCCTTTTTCATTGTGGAAGTACCTTTCAGACCGCGTACTTTTGCCAGTTCCTTCAACTGCACTAATGCAAGTGATTCATATTTTTCCCTCATATGCTCCTCCTGTATTCTTCTATACTCTGCTAACTGTTCACTTAGGGGAATTACACCTGATCTATCCTGATGTGTCGATGGATTAAAAAAGATATTAAAACTACATCTGTGCCTATTATAATATATTTTTCCTGAAATAGGAAGTCCCAAAATTATTTTTTTACAAATCCTTGCGAAGTACCGGATTCTATTATATCATAGTTCATAACGTGATATCGATTTTATCTGTATCTACTATAATAAAGAAAGAGGTATTGTCATGACAACCAACGAAAAAGCGTTACTGATGCACGAAAAATGGAACGGCAAACTGGAAACCGTCTCCAAGACTCCCGTAAAGACCCGTGAGGATCTGGCGATTGCATATACTCCTGGTGTTGCGGAGCCTTGCAAAGTAATCGCACAGGATAAGGAAGCTGCTTATAAATATACCATGAAAGCCAACACCGTAGCCGTTGTGTCTGACGGAAGCGCCGTTTTAGGGCTTGGCAACATCGGTCCCTATGCAGCAATGCCCGTTATGGAAGGCAAGGCAGTCCTCTTTAAGGAGTTCGGCAATGTGAACGCTGTTCCCATCTGCTTAGATACCCAGGATACCGAAGAGATCATCAAGGCAGTAACCTATCTGGCTCCCGGATTCGGCGGTATCAATCTGGAGGACATCAGTGCTCCCCGCTGCTTCGAGATCGAAGAACGTCTGAAGGAGATTCTGGACATCCCCGTATTCCATGACGACCAGCACGGTACTGCCATCGTCGTTCTCGCCGGTGTCATCAATGCCCTGAAAGTAGTCGGCAAGAAAAAGGAAGACTGCCGCGTGGTGGTAAACGGTGCCGGAAGTGCCGGTGTGGCAATCACCAAGCTGCTTCTGACCTACGGTTTCCCCAATATCATCATGTGTGATAAGGTAGGTATTGTCTCCAAGGATACCGAAGGGCTGAACTGGATGCAGCAGAAAATGACCGAAGTGACCAACTTAAATAATGAGACCGGTTCTCTCGCCGATGCCCTGAAGGGTGCCGACATCTTCATCGGTGTCTCCGCTCCCAACATCGTTACTCCCGAGATGGTAGCTTCCATGAACCACGATTCCATCCTGTTTGCCATGGCGAATCCCGTTCCCGAGATCATGCCTGACGTAGCAAAAGTTGCCGGTGCCCGGGTCGTTGGAACCGGACGCAGCGATTTTCCCAACCAGGTGAACAATGTAGTCGCATTCCCCGGTATCTTCAAGGGTGCCCTGGAAGGTCGTGCCACCCAGATCACCGAAGAGATGAAATTAGCCGCTGCCGAAGCCATCGCCGGTCTGGTGCCTGCGGACAAGCTCTCCGATGACAATATCATGCCGGAAGCTTTCGATCCCCAGGTAGCGGAAGTCGTGGCAAATGCTGTAAAGAGCCATATCCGCTGATGTGTTCCGCTGACATTACGAGAGACTGGCACGGCAAGCCCTACTACTCTCTGGATTCCTATTGTAAAAATACGTTTCACCATAAATGCTATAAAATAGCCCTGAATGCCCGGATGTCCTGTCCCAATCGGGACGGCACCCTGGACACTCGGGGCTGTATCTTCTGTAGCAGGGGCGGCAGCGGAGATTTTGCCGTGGACATTGCAGGCAAGACCATGCAGGAACAGATTACGGAAGGTATGGAGAAATTCGGCAGTAAAGCAACCGGGCATGACCTGATCGCCTATTTTCAGGCGTATACCAACACTTACGCGCCTCTCCCCTATCTGGAAGAGGTGTATCGTTCTGCCCTGGATCACCCGGAGGTCTGCGGCATCTCCATTGCCACCCGCCCGGACTGCTTAGGTCCAGAGATCCTTGCTTTGCTTGCAAAATTAAAAGACGAATATCCGGACAAGTTTCTCTGGGTGGAGCTGGGGCTTCAGACGATCCACGAAGAGACTGCCCGCTATATCCGCAGAGGTTATCCGCTGTCCTGCTTTGAGACAGCCTGCGCTGATCTGAATGCACTGAAGATTCCCTTTATCGTCCACACGATCCTGGGGCTTCCCGGAGAGACGGACATGCAGATTCTTCAGACCATGGAATACTTAAACCGCATCCACCCTTTCGGTATCAAATTGCAGTTATTGCATGTCCTGAAAGATACCGATCTGGCAGACGATTACCTGGCGGGGAAGTTCGAGGTTCTGACCTTCGATGCTTATATCGATCTGGTCATCTCCTGTCTTGCCCATCTGTCCCCGGATATCGTGATTCACCGGGTCACCGGCGACGGACCGAAAAATCTGCTGATTGCTCCCACCTGGAGCATGGACAAACGCCGTGTGCTCAACGAATTGCATCACCGCATGAAAAAACAGGACATCCGTCAGGGTGACCTGTTTGCAAAAGACAACTATTAATAATAGAAAGGCTGTACTTACATTATGTTACAAGATCCGCTTACTTTATATAAACTCATCGTTCTCTATATGCTGAACCGCGTTACTTTTCCCCTTACCGCTGCACAGGTCAGTGATTTTATCCTGGGAAAAGAATACACGAACTTCCTGACCCTCCAGCAGGTCATCAACGAACTGACGGATGCCGGCATGATTGCCACGCAGTCGATCCGCAACCGGACCCATCTGTCCATCACCGCTGAGGGAAAAGAGACGCTGAATTTCTTCGAGAACCGCATCGGCGATACCATCAAACAGGAGATCGATACTTATTTTCAGGAAAATGAATTCACTCTGCGCAACGAAGTATCCGTTCTCGGTGATTATTATAAATCCACCTCCGGTGAATACGAGGCGCATCTGGTCGCCAAAGACCGCGGCATCAACCTGGTGGATATCACCCTGTCCGTCCCCGTGGAGGAGACTGCCGCTGCCATCTGCGATAACTGGCAGAAGAAAAACCAAGAAATCTACAAATATTTAATCACGGAGTTATTCTGACTCCGTGGCTTCTTTTTTGATTCGCGCCATATGCTCGCGGATCTTCACTTCATACCCGTTACCCGAAGGCTGGTAGAACTCCCTGCCGCTTAATTCATAGGGCAGATACTGCTGTTCCACATAGTCATTCGGATAATCATGGGCGTATTTATATCCCGTTCCGTGTCCCAATTTTGCTGCTCCTTTATAATGTGCATCCTGCAGATGTGTCGGAATCGGCAGATCGCCGGTCGCCTGTACCTCCTGCATTGCCTGAAATACCGCTTCACAGCTGCGGTTGCTCTTGGGTGCCGTAGCGATATAGGTGACCGCCTGTGCCAGAATGATCTGTGCCTCCGGCATGCCTACCCGCTCCACTGCCAGGGAAGCATTCACCGCCACCACTAACGCCTGGGGATCCGCATTGCCCACATCTTCCGATGCGCAGATCATGATACGTCTTGCGATGAAAGTCACGCTCTCTCCGGCATTTAACATTCTTGCCAGATAATACACTGCCGCATCCGGATCCGATCCCCGCATGCTTTTGATAAAGGCTGAGATCGTATCGTAATGGTTGTCGCCATTCTTATCATATCTTGCCGCTCTCTTCTGAATGCACTGCTGTGCCACATCAAGAGTAATGTGAATCTTCCCGTCCGCCTCGGGCTGTGTGGTCATAATGCCCAGTTCGATGGCATTGAGGGCATGTCTGGCATCTCCGCCGGAGATATCCGCCAGGAAATCCAGGGCATCCTCATCAATCGTACCGTTATAGGCGCCCATACCCCGGTCCGTATCGTAGACAGCCTTTTTCAGAAGCTCCTTGATGGCTTCCTTCGGAATCGGCTTTAACTCAAAGATTACGGAACGGGAGATCAGAGCCCCGTTCACCTCAAAATAGGGATTCTCCGTGGTCGCTCCGATGAGGATGATCGTACCGTCCTCCACATACGGAAGCAGATAATCCTGCTGCCCTTTGTTAAAACGGTGGATCTCATCGATAAACAGGATTGTACGCTTCCCGTACATTCCCTGCAGTTCCTTTGCCTTCGCCACCACTTCCTCCATGTCCTTTTTCCCGGCTACAGTGGCATTGATCTGCTGAAACTCAGCGCTGGTAGTGTTGGCAATGACTTTCGCTAACGTCGTCTTGCCGGTACCGGGCGGTCCGTAGAAAATAATGGAACTGATCTTGTCTGCCTTGATGGCACGGTATAACAGCTTATCCTTATCGATGATATGCTCCTGTCCTACGACCTCATCCAGGGTACGGGGACGCATTCTCGCTGCAAGCGGTGCCTCTTTTTCCATATTGGTGCTTCGCATATATTCAAATAAATCCATAGATTACATCTCTTTTCTCCAGACCTTCACACGGCGCTTTAAGACATTTGCCTCTAACGGTGCCAGCAGAAGATCCTGTACCCTGTCTGCTTTAAGTGCACATTTCATCTGCTCTAAGTCTCCCTCTTTGCAGATGGCGATCACCGTCAGATCCATCTCCTGCGACAGCGTCTCTGTCTGCTGCCATTTTGCCTGTCCCTTATCCGTATCTTCGGTTACATCCACGAACAGAAGCGGTGCCTTTTCCCAGGGCTCATTCTCCCTGTAATCCCGAAGTTCTTCGATTCCGGCAACAGTCTGCAGATGGAAGATATCCGGCAGGGCAAATTCCAGCATACTGGTAATATTGCGGGATCCTGACCACACGAATGCCGGCTGTGCCTTCCCCTGCGTCTGGTTTTCTTCGCCATATACGCTGCAACGTCCTTTTCCTGCCTTTTTAGATACATACAGTGCCTGATCCGCCTTCGTCGCCAGATCATCATAGCAATGATCCCCTGCTTCGGAGAATGCCACTCCCACGCTGATGGATATATTGTCCGGTATGGATAAGTTCTCTTTATATTTTACAAGGCTGACCAGATTGTCTGCTTTTATCAGCGCGATCTCTCTCGAAGGGATATCTGCCATCAGTACACAGAATTCATCCCCGCCGATTCTTCCTACATAATCGGTACTGCGGAACTGCGAGGAGATCACTCCCGCAATGACACTGATGACATGGTCGCCCATAGTATGTCCATAGACATCGTTTACCGACTTAAAGTTATCGATATCGATCAACATCAGAGCATGCAGACTATCCTCATGCTCGGTCAGCGCCTTCGTGATCAGCTTCTCTTCCGTCATTTTATTGAACAGACTGGTCATCTCATCGATCTGCGACTTGGTCTCCCATGCCTTCTGTTCGTCGCGGCTGCTCTGTAATCTGCGCTTTACGCCCAGAGTATTGTTGATACGGGAAAGTGCGATACGGGCATCCACCGGTTTGATAATAAACTCGTCCGCTCCCAGCGCAAAAGCCTCCGACTGGGAAGATACGGATTCCGTATTCGTCAGAACAATGACCGGTGTATCCTTGAAGCCTTCCATATTCTGTCTGCGGCGCAGCACTTCAAAACCGTCGATTCCCGGCATGACCAGATCCAATAATACGAGATCAATGGCATCGCTTTCTTTATCCATGATCTTCAAGCATTCTTCACCGGAAACAGCCTCTGCGAAGTTAAAATACTCCCCGAGAGACTGCCTGATTACTACTCTTTGAAATTTAGAATCATCAACGATTAATAACGTTTCTTTCTTTTGTAAACTACTCATGGCTGTCGGATCCTGCTTTCCGTACAGTACTGTTTTACAGTACTATACTCCTATAGTATATCCGACAGCCATGTGCTCGTCAATTTAAAATATTCACTTTTTACAGTCCCAAAAGCTGCTTTTTCTTAGCTTCAAATTCCTCTGCGGTGATAACACCGGCATCGAATAATGCCTTATACCTGGGCAATGCCACTGTCGGTTCCTCGGTCTGTACGGGAGCAGCTGCATCAGGTTCTGTGCCAGTGCATGCAGTTCCTCGGTCTTCTCCGTATAAGCCTCCAGATAATCAATGGTGCTGGGTTGATCACTGTCGAACTTCGGTGCACCCGTCTCCTTATAGGAGCTCTTCCAGTAAGAATGCTCCAGTCCAGAGTGATCTCCACGGCAAATTTATCTACGGGATTGGGGACATTGTCCAGTTCAGCCATGATCTCGTACTCATGCCGCAGCATCTTGATCCCGAGGGCACTTTCCTTTTAGTCAAACAGGATCTCTTCCACCGTAACGAACCGGAATCCTCTTTTTTGCAAGGTATCCACCACTTCCAATGCCGCGGTCACGGAGGTATCGTAATAATCGTGCAATAAAATAATATCTCCGTCTCCTGCTTTTTCCACGACTTTTGCTGCAATGCATTCCGCATTGTGGGAACACCAGTCTAAGGGATCAATATTCCACAATACCGGGAACATGTTCAGTTCCTTCTCAAAGCTTTTGTCCCAACTGCCATAGGGCGGTCGGACGAAGCTTATTTTTCCCCCAGTAATCTCCTCTAAGATCTCATTGGTCTTCACCAGCTCCTCTCTGAAAGTCTCCCGGTTACGGGAAGTCAGCTGTATATGGCTGTATGTATGATTGCCAATCAGATGCCCTTCCGCCTGTTCCCTACGAATGATCTCCGGATAATTCTCCGCGTTCTCTCCGGTCACGAAAAAAGTAGCCACTACATTTCGCTCTTTCAAGCCATCCAGAAGCTGTTCCGTGTACTTCGGATGCGGTCCGTCATCAAAAGTCAGCGCTATTTTTTTGATGTTCTCTGCCGATATCTCCTGAGAAACAGCCGGTCTGCCCTCCTCCGGCGGCGACGGTTCGTATTTATGTATCCCGGTCCACAGGCACAACATTCCCATGACAATATCAAAAAACAAAATTCCTGCCAGCACTTTCTTCATTCCAGGTTCCCAGCCATCCGGTCAATGCTTTCACAGAAAATATATGCATCCGGATAATACGCAATTCCTGGCAATCAAAAAGGAGATCCGGAACCCAAAGTTCCAAATCTCCTTCTCTCTTATCTCTTATTTTATGATTTTTGAAATTCTTTAAATCTTGAATACAGAGATCTCGTTCTTGAGTCCTTCCATATTCTCATCCAGTACACTTGCTGTGTCACTCAGCTTCTCCACATGAGCAAACAGCTTGTTTGCTACGTCATTGACAGTCTCAGCACTGCCTGCGGTCTCTTCGATGATATCGGAGATATTCTTCACGGCTGCTACGGCTGCACTACGCTCACCGTCTGCCTTCTCGGTACTTACTACGATATCCTTCAGGCCTTCGATCAGCTGACTCATGCGAGCCTGCATTTCACGGAATACTGCGATTACTTCTTCCACAGCCTTGGTCTGTAATTCTACCATTGCTTTCGCCTGGCTTGCACTCTCTACACTGTTCTGTGTCTGTGCGGTGATGTTCGCCACATTGTTACGGATCTCACCGGCTGCCTTAGCGGAATCATCTGCCAGCTTACGGATCTCCTCTGCTACTACTGCGAAGCCTCTTCCGGCTTCTCCCGCTCTGGCTGCTTCAATGGAAGCATTCAGAGACAGCAGATTGGTCTGCTCCGTGATCTCTGTGATCGTACCTACGAAACTATTAATGATCTCGGATTCCTTGCGGAGAGATTCAATACTCTCGCTTACCTTCACAGTCATCTCCGTGGTCTCACCGGCACGGTCACCCAGCACCTGTACAATCTCCATTCCCTTATTGATCATGCCTTCGGTCTCATCTACCAGCTTCTCCACGCGTTCTACCACATGGCTGACTTCCTGGATCTCGTTGGAGAGAATATCGGTCTTCTCCACACATTCCTGTGCGTGTCTGGACTGTTCTTCCATACCTTCGTTGATCTCACCGATGGCACGGGTAATATCCTGAGAATACTCATGGATCAGTTCGGATGCCTGACCTACATTCTGTGCGGAGATCCCCAGTTCTCCGGTGGCATTGCTTACCTGATTGACCAGCTTCTTCGTATTCGTAATCATGTTGGTCGCAGATCCTGCCAGATCCTGGAATTCATCATGTCCCTTGGCAGATACGGTCACGGTCAGATCACCCTGTGCCACATCACCGAACTTTTTGGAAATGCGTCTCATGTTATTCTCAATACCTGCGGTAATGAAGATACCAATAATTACTGCGATGATGCATGCCAGAATTACCAGACCAATGGTCATATTACGGATCTCAGTCGCCTGACTGGTCACGACTCTCATAGGTACCAGTGCACAGGTGGTGAAGCCCACATCTGCGCTGCGGCTGTAAATGAAGAGGTAATTCTCACCCTGGAAATCCACCTCTGCGGTGCCGGCATCCTCTGTCGCTGCATCTATAATTGTACTATAATAATCCAGTCCGTAGAAGACATTGCCTTCTTCCGGAAGCACACTTTCCTGACCTTCCGGTATATTCTCCACTATCAGTTCTCTGCCGCCGGGCGTAATAAATCCAATGATACTGCCCTCTCCGATATCGATCTCTTCCAGGAAATCCGTAATGGCGGACGGCTTAATATCGATGACTACGCAGGCGTTGTTGGACTGGCTCATCATCTGGAATGCCATGATGTAATCCTTCTCGGTCTCGGTTACCTTCTCATCCAGAACAGGATGGCTGTCGATCCACTGGGGGATACTTCTGCGTCCTTCTCCGGAAGCTACGGATTCCTTATATTCATCCAGGAAACCGTCCACACCGGACGAAAGCTTAGTGGACAGAAGGCTTACTCCCTTCTTGGGAATAATGTGCATATGACTGATAAACGGGTTAGAAGTCTGCACCGACAACAGATTCGACTTCGTAGATGTCAGGAAGTTCAGCTTGTCTACCGGACTGTCCTCATACATCCCCAGGAAATACTTCCGCAGATCATCGTCATATGCGTATTTCAGACCCTCGGAACGGATAAAGTCGCAGGTCATATTCAGATATTCCGTAGCCATACGCATGGTCTGCAGTGTGGAATCCGTAAACTTCTCGCTTAAGCCCTCCGAGGACTTCTGGTATGCGGATACACCGATAATAACCATAAATACAATAGGTACTAAGAAGCACACCACAATCTTATTGCGGATGCTCAACAGCTTGGAACTCTTACGGCTCTTTGCAGCCTTTTGCTTCTGCTCTTTTACTTTTTTCGGCTTCTTCTCAGAAGTTTTCTCTTTTTTCCCCGTCAAAAGAGATTTTTTTGTTTTTTCAACATTCGTACTCATAGATACCCTCCGGTACTTATAATTCATATTTGAAATTATAACATATAGCTCCCCGGAACGGAACAACATATTATGCGTTTTTTATATTTTTTTGCACACATTCAACAAAAATCCATGTTTTTCAGGTAAGTTTCTGTGAAATCTGCCTCCTCTGCAAGGTTCCATATATGTATTTTGTAATTTGGATTCTGCCGCAGATCATCCCCCGGATCCTCTCCTGTAACGATTCGGCTTCCGACGATCCCGGCGCCGCTCAGTGCCGTATTGCCTCCGGTCACGGTGCGCTCCACCAGTTCTTCCGGGAGAAGTCCGATCCGTGCTGCCGCTTTCGGATCCAGGTAATAGCCGAAGCCTCCCGCCAGCACGACCCGCGAGATCTCAGAGAGTGTGATACCGAAACGTCTCCTCAGTATCTCGATGCCCGCAGCGATGGCTCCCTTCGCCAGCTGTATCGCCCGGACGGAATCCTGCGTCACACATACATCACCGATCCGGACTCCTTCTGTAAAATAGGGTTCCTTAAGCAGTCCCTGGGCATCCAGCAGTCCTTCCTCCAAAAGTGTTGCCAGCAGGCGCACCATATCGGCTCCCCAAATGCCTCTGTTCGCTCCTCCTTCAAATGCAGGTCCCGCCGCCGTGGCACAGGCATAGAGCTTCCTGCTGTTACCCAGTGCCATCTCTCCGTTGGTTCCCAGGTCAATAAGCAGGGTATTCTCCTCCCGCTCCAGCATTCCGCTGGCAAGAATTCCCGCAGTGATGTCACCGCCGACAAATGCAGCTAGTCCCGGAATGATATGACAGGGAATTCCCGCGATCTGCGTATCTACGGCTCCGGTATGACTTACCTGAAAAGGTGCCCTGCCCAGCTCCGCCGGATCCCAGCCCATGAGCAGGTAGACCATCGTAGTATTCGCCGCAATGACCATCTGTAAAGACTCCCCTGGCTGCAGCTTTTTCGAAAAACGCTGCACGCCTTTTTGAATGAGGTCCTGCACTTTTTTCTGCATATCCACCGCTTTTCCCGGATCCTTTGCAGCCGCTATCCGGGAGAGCACGTCTGCACCGTAAGTGATCTGTGGATTCACGCCGGGAAAGCTGTCCACGACTTTGCCATCACGGTCGTATAGCTGCATAGCCACCGTCGTCGTACCGATATCCACGGTCATCAGCCGCACTCCGTTTGCATTGACCAGAGGTAACTTCGGCAGTTGCAATTTTTCCGCGACCACCTGCATCCCCCGCACCACCCCGGGGCATCTGCCGCAGCCGGTACAGACGAGACATCTCGTTCCTTTTTTCGTATTATACAAACTGATTCCTCTCTTCATCGTAATGATAATCGATGGCTGCCAGCTTATCCGTGATCTCCTGCTCACTCACATCCAGATCATCACACAGCTGTTCCAGACTTCCGTAAAAATCGCGAAGTTTGAGATTTACAAAGCTTAATAACATTACGGGATCCTGTGGTATCATAATCGTTTCCTCTTTTCTACCGTTTTTATCAGAATGATGTCGGGGTCAAAAGCCCCCGACTTTGATGCCTACGGATTGTTCCGTGC
>CAVJMX010000022.1:33257-33987 GCA_963650795.1 Bacteroidales bacterium H4 | reverse complement strand
GAGAATGATAATAATTCTTCTGTTACTCCTTCTGACACTCCTGCAGAAAACACTACGGAGAATGCAACAGACAATAATGGCAACGGCTCTTCCGGTTCCGAAGGTAACACAGGAACAAATCCTTATGCAGAAACAATAGCAGCAATTGATGCTGCCACCACAGAATACATGACGAAATTTGCTGCAGCTGTTCCTACCTTGACCGCTGCAAAAGCTTCTTTGGACAGTTACAACGAGTTCTATCAGGGATTACTGAAATACACTGCAGGTGTAGGCTCCGCCAATGATGGTGCTGCCAAGCTGGCAGCTGGTACTACACAGGTCGCTGACGGTACCGCCAAGCTGGTCTCCGGCAGTGACAGTCTCTTCACCGGTGCCACCACTCTGATGGACGGCAGCAAGGAGCTGGCGAGCGGTGCCGGCACTCTTGCCAACGGTGTGAACGATCTCTCTGACGGCAGTGACAAGCTGATCGATGGTATCCGCCAGCTCAGGGATGGGGCTAAGGAATTAAAGGATGGTATCGTACAGTTCAATGATGAAGGCATCAGCAAGCTGACTGAATTAGATACCGACGAGCTTCAGGAGGTCATCGACCGTATGAAAGCCACCGCTTCCGTATCCGAGAATTACAATTCTTTCACCGGTTCCAATGACGGCATGGACAGCAGTGTGAAATTTATCTACAAAATCGGTGCTGTAAAGTAAAACAGCAAAAATATAACATCAC
>CAVJMX010000022.1:0-33247 GCA_963650795.1 Bacteroidales bacterium H4 | reverse complement strand
GACTCATAGCTTGACAAAGTCCCTCTCCTTTTCTATACTTGCAAAAGGAGAGGGGCTTTTAGCTTCCGATATCAGAAAGGTTCATTTCCTATGGAACAGCTTATATTCAGTCTTAATGCAACGATTCCTGTATTTTTAGTCATGGTGATCGGTTATATATTACAACAGCTGCATGTTACCGACGACTCTTTTATCAAAACCCTGAACTCGTTTAATTACAAAATCACCCTGCCTGTGCTTTTGTTCAAAGATATGTCTACTGCAGACTTCTACAGTGTCTGGGACACCAGTTATGTTCTGTTCTGCTTTTTCGTGACCCTGTTCTGCATTGTCATTACCTGGGTCGTGGCAGGCATCTTTTATAAGAACAAATCCCGCCTGGGAGAGCTTATCCAGGCAAGCTACCGCAGCAGCGCCGCTGTTCTGGGTATCGCATTTATCCAGAACATCTACGGAACCTCCGGCATGGCTCCCCTGATGATCGTGGGTACCGTTCCTCTGTATAATATCGCCGCTGTGCTGATCCTGTCCTTCACCGGGCCGGATGCCGGAGGCTTCGACAAGAAATCTCTTATGAAGTCCTTAAAAGGAATTGTCACGAACCCGATCATTATAAGTATCGCCCTGGGCATGCTGTCCAGTGCCTGCCGGATCAGCTATCCCATGATCATCTCCAAGACCATCAGCAATATTGCCGTCCTGGCTACGCCGCTGGCTCTGATTGGTCTCGGTGCCGGCTTTGAGGGGCGGAAAGCGTTGAAGCTTCTGGCTCCCACGGGAGTGGCAACTTTTTTGAAGCTAATCATATGGCCGGCTCTGTTTCTGCCGCTTGCCGTGCATTTCGGCTTCACCGGAGAGAAGCTGGTGGCGATCCTCATTATGCTGGGTTCTCCCACTACCGTAAGCTGCTATATCATGGCGAAAAACATGCATCACGAAGGAACGCTGACTTCCAGTACTATAGTCGCTACAACGTTTTTAAGCTCCGTTACTCTGACAGTATTTCTGTTTATTTTACGAAGTATGCAATTCATCTGATTACATCTGCCCGGCAAGGAAAATACTTGCCACCGTTCCCGCTAACGTTGCCAGAAGTGCGCCCGGCAGCGTGTAGCGGGTTTTTGTTACCTTTGCCGCCAGAAAGTACACACTCATGGTATAAAAAATAGTCTCAGTACAGCTCATGAGGATTGAAGTCAGTATCCCGGCATAAGAATCCGGGCCGCAGGTCTTGAAAATGTCCAGCACCAGCCCGGTAGCTGCAGAGGAAGAGAACATTTTCACGATAAGCAACGAAATCAGCTGTGCCGGAAGCCCCACAGCCTGCGTCACCGGTCCGATCAGTCGTTCCAACAGTTCAAAAAAGCCCGATGCCCTAAGAATTCCCACCGCCATCATCAGTCCTGCCAGCGTCGGCAGAATTTCCGTGACAATGCGCAGTCCCTCTTTGGAACCTTTCAGAAAAGTCTCATAGACCTTCACTCCTGAAAGCATTCCGTAACCAACGATCCAGAAAATGACCATAGGAATCATAATATCTGACACATATGTCAACGCATTCATCATAATCCTACCGGTCCTTCCATTTACAATAAATAATGGCAATAACCGTACCAAACAACGTGGCAATCAGTGCCGGGGCAATGATCACCGCCGGATTGGCGCTGCCGTACCGGCTGCGGTAAGCAATCATATTGACCGGTATCAGCTGTAGAGATGAGATATTCAGAATCAGAAATGTGCACATTTCGTTGCTGGCTGCCGTGACACCCTGCACATGTCCGGTCTTGCCCCGCAGCTGCCCGTTCGCAGACTGTGCCCTCTCCTGCTCCAGTTCCGCCAGCTGCTCCATGGCTTTCAGTCCCGCCGGGGTGCACGCCCAGCCAAGTCCCAAGATATTAGCGATCAGGTTTGTAGCTATGTATTCTCCTGCCGGATGTCCCTCCGGGAGCCTTGGGAACATGAACCGTAGGAAGGGGCGGATCCCTTTCGTCATCTTCGTGATCATACCGGACTCCTGTGCGATCTCCATGAGTCCCATCCACAGTGCCATCACGCCTGCCATAGTGATGCAGAGGCTGACAGCCTCACCGACACTGTCCAGCGCGCCTTGTGTCAATGCGCCCATCTGCCCGGTACAGACACCGTAGACCACACCCACCAGGATCATTCCTGCCCAGATACAATTCAGCATAAAATTTACCGCCTGATATTCCTTGATCTCATTATATGCAGGCGGTAAATGTCTTATGAAATATACAGTATATATCCGTAATAGCTATACTTCTTTTTTACTGTCCTTACCCGGGCAGTCTTTGATCGGGCAGTTCTGGCAGTTACTCTGTGATACTCTTTTTCCTGCGATCACGCATACGACCATTTTCTCTTCCATAACCGTTTCCTCCTTAAGGGAAAATCCCTTTGATTTCTTCCGCATACACTAATTTCCGGAGTGCCAGTACATAAGCAGCCATGCGGTAAGTGCATTCACATTCTTTTTTAATATCCACAATTTCGCTAAAGGATTTTGTCATAAGTTTTTCGAGCATTTCATTGACCTGTTCTCTCTCCCAGGTCAGTTCCTGTATATTCTGTACCCACTCAAAATAGGATACAATGACACCGCCGCAGTTAGCAAAAATGTCGGGAACCACCGGGATTTTCCTCCGTTCCAGGACCACATCACCCGCTGCGCTTGTGGGTCCGTTGGCAGCCTCTACAATATAGGAACATTTTACTTTTTCCGCAATTTCATCTGTAATCTGATTCTCCAATGCTGCCGGAATCAATACATCGCAGTTACACAGAAGAAGCTCCGTATTGGTAATATGCTCTACACCTTCTGCATGATAATCTTTTAATAGTTTTCCCTTTTCTTCCAGATATGCAGAAATTGCATCTATGTCCAGTCCGTCCTTATTGTATAATCCTCCGGATACATCACTGACGGCTACCACCTTGATATTTCTATGATAAAAAATCCTTGCTGCATTACTGCCTACATTGCCCATTCCCTGAATAGCCACAGTAATCTGCTGCAGATCCTTTCCTTCTTTTTCCATCAATAATTTGGTGCTGATATACACCCCTCTTCCGGTGGCGGAATTACGGCCTCTGGAGCCTCCCAGTTCCACCGGTTTTCCCGTTACCACACCGGGACAGGGCTTCCCGGCCAGCTGACTGTAGGTATCCAATACCCATGCCATGGTCTGTGCATTGGTGTTGACATCCGGTGCCGGAATATCCGTATCCGCCCCAATGATCGGTGCAATAGCGAATGTATATCTTCTGGTCAGGCGTCGCAGCTCTCCCTGTGAAAGCGTTGACGGATCCACTTTAATTCCTCCTTTGGCTCCGCCGTAAGGAATATTTGCGACTGCACATTTCAACGACATCCAGGTAGCCAGAGCCTTTACCTCATTCAGCGTGCAGTTCTGATGAAACCGGATGCCTCCCTTGAAGGGTCCGCGGATATTGGAATGTTGGATCCTGTATCCTTCAAATACCTTTACGCTTCCGTCATCCATCTCCACCGGAAGATAGACCTTTGTTTCCCGCTGTGGATTTTTCAGAATTTCAAACATTCTGGTGTCGATTTTTCCGACCTCCATCGCTTTTGTCATTACACTGACTACATTTTCATAGGGATCATACTGTTCTGCCATTTTTCTACCAAATCCTTTCCTTTGAGGAAGCTCCTCTGTACTGTCATAAATTTGGGGTAACTATTCAGAATAGTTACCTTTTTGGTAGTGTTGCAACACACAAGTGAAACATATTCTTTTTACTATTTTTCGTCAATACAATTTTTAAATTGCTTTTTGATTTTATTTTCTTTTGCAGAAAACTTGATTTTTGAATGTATTTATATTATTCTACTTAATAATATTAAGTAAAGCTTGCATTTAATCCGGAATCCTGTGTTTTACTATATTTCACAAAATGTGCGTTATATAGAATATCAGTAACGATTCAGAGACATTAAATACCAGCTAAGTCTCGTAGAGGCGATTTGTGAATGGGGTTCTGTATAGTTCCGAATATTATGATGGGTAAAATTGTGGGAGTGCGGAGCACGGAACAGTCCGCAGGCATCAATGGCGGATTCAAAAGGGAAGCCCCGGAAAAAGATGGAGATTTGTTATGAAAACATATGAAATTGATGATATTGACCGGAAGATTTTAAGACAATTGCAGGCAAATGCCCGTACACCGTTAAAGGAGATCGCCGCGGAGGTATTTCTGTCCTCTCCTGCCGTATCCGCCAGGATCAACAACCTGGAGCATCTGGGCTATATCCGTGGCTACCATGCAGCAGTAGATCCGGTAGCCCTCGGCTATCATATCCGGGCTTTTATCAATCTGGAGGTTGCACCGGTTGATAAAAAAGAGTTCTATCCTTATATTCAAAATTGTCAAAACGTTATTGAATGCAATTGTGTAACAGGGGATTATTCTATGCTTTTGGAGGGAATGTTCCACAGTACAAATGAGCTGGATCAGTTCATAAACGAGCTTCAGCGCTTTGGACGGACCAAAACGCTGATCGTTTTCTCTACTTCTGTGGAACACAGAGGTGTGGAAATTAAATAAAATTAGCAAAAATAGATACGGAAATTACTGTTAAAATACCGCAGACCACGATGGACAGGCTGCTCATGGCTCCTTCGATCTCACCAAGCTCCATGGCCTTCGCTGTTCCCAGGGCATGGGCGCTGGTGCCGATGGCAAGACCTCTGGCAATCGGATCCTCAATCCTACACAGGCGGCAGATCGTCTCCGCCAGAATGTTGCCCAGGATACCGGTCACGATGATCACGACTACCGTAATGGTCACGATGCCTCCCATTTTCTCGGAGATACCCATACCGATGGCAGTGGTGATGGACTTGGGCAGAAGCGTTACATACTGCTCATGATTCAGACCGAACATCAGGCTTAAAGCGAAGATGCTTACCATGGAGGTCAGAACCCCGGCAATGATCCCGCCGAAGATAGCCTTGGGATAAGTCTTTAACAGCTCCAGCTGGCGGTACAGAGGCACTGCCAGGCTGACCGTAGCCGGTGTCAGGAAAATGCTGATATACTGCGCACCATTGGCATAAGTCTCATAATCTATATGGAAAAGTAATAATACTGCCACGATCAGAATTACGGAAATTAGAAGCGGATTTGCAATGGCTTTCCCGGTCTTCTGTTTGATCCACAGACCAATCTCATAGGTAACCAGTGTAATAGCAATGCCGAAAAAGATTGACTGGCTCAATATTTCGTTCATTTATCTGCCCTCCTGGCCATCCGCCGCAGCCTCGTTTCCAACCGTTACAACGACTGCGGCACCTTTATTTTTCTGCCCCCGGATAATATGCTGGGATACTCTGCCTGTCACGATCATGATCAATACCGTGGACACCACCGTGATCACGCAGATAGGAAGCAACATCTCTTTTAATGCGTCTACACTCGCCATGATGCCTACCGTTGCGGGCACGAACATAATGGACATGGCATCCACGAGAAAATCTGCGGCGGTCTCCACCTTTTCCAGGGGAATCAGCTTCGTGATCAGTCCCACCAGCATGATCACCAGACCATAGACGCTGGCGGCGATGGGCAGCGGGATCAGGATCTCCAGAAGCTCTGCCAGGAAGGAGATTCCCAAAATAATCGAAAGTTGTTTTACGTATTTCATATGTCTTCACCTTTGCCTGTTAGTTTTAGTATTATACTACTCTGCTTTTGTTTTCACAATCAGCATTCTCTACCATTTCTACAGACTTTTCGGCATTGCTTTCGTGAATTTTACCCTTACATCTGGTGTCTTACCACTGCATATTCGTCATCTAAACGGAAATAGGGACATTCCTGCTGTGTCCCGGACAGGAAACGGTACATCTCGTCCTCATCCAGATTCACCATGCAGCTGTAGCATTCATAATCTTCATCATATTCGTAGTTGACACATGCGTCACAATTCGTCATTTTGCCTCTCTTCTGCATAGGGTCCTACAGTTATATACTGCAAGCTCCTCCTATGCCTTTACCTGCCCTTATATAGTTTTATTCCTGTATTTTCACTGTTTCAGGGGTTACCATGCAGGTATTGATAAATCTCCCGTTTTCCGACACCTCTGTCTTTTGCTACCTGTTTCATGGCAGATTTATTGTCCATTCCCTGCTCTTCGTAATAAGTCATATGCTCTTCGATGGTCATGGATTCCCAGGATGCGATCTCTTCCTGCCGCTTCTCCTCAGGGCTCTTCCCTTCCACTACCAGCACATATTCCCCGCGGGGCTCCTCTGTCTGATAGTATTCCAATGCCCTTTCCAGCGTTGTTGGGAATACAGTCTCGAACTTCTTGGTCAGCTCTCTGCACAAGGTAATCCGACGTTCCCCCAGTGCCGCATACAGCTCCTCCAGCGTCCGGATCAGATGATGGGGTGCTTCGTAGAGGATCATGGTGCGACTCTCCGTCTTCAGTTCCTCCAGAATCGCTTTCTTTTCCTTTTTATCCGCAGGCAGAAATCCTTCAAAGCAGAATCTCCGGGTGCTGAGTCCTGACAGGGTCAGCGCTGTAATGCAGGCTGCCGGACCGGGCAGGGAAGTAACGGGGACATTCTGCTCCTGGCACATCCGCACCAGTACTTCACCGGGATCGGAAATTGCCGGGGTTCCGGCATCGGTGATCAGTGCAATGTTCTGTCCGTTTAATAATTGTCCCACCAGCTGGTGTGCTTTTTCTACTTTATTGTATTCATGGTAGCTGGTCATGGGGGTGTGAATATCAAAATGATTCAGCAGCTTGATACTGTTGCGGGTGTCCTCCGCTGCGATCACATCCACTGTCTGCAGGGTCTCCACTACCCGCGGTGTCATATCCCCCAGATTGCCTATGGGCGTCGCACACAAATATAAAGTTCCGGGCATGCGTTCCTGCCTCCTCTCTGTCGCAATAATATCAATATCCGTAAATATCATAGATCTCCGGCATATATACGCCGGGTGACTGATACACAATCAGCGGCTTCTCAACGGTCATACGGGATTTGCCGCCTCTCACCGCCTCGATCAGCACCATGTTGGGTTCCTTGTCAATGTAAGGATACACCAGCTGCATCCGCTTCGGCTCCAGCTTGTATGTTACCAGCATGGTCATGATCTCCGCCAGCCGGAACGGACGATGTACCATATAAAAATGCCCGCCGGGCTTTAACAGCTTTGCCGTTCTGCTGACCACATCTTCCAGCGTACAGAGCACTTCATGTCTGGCGATTGCTTTCGGTTCCTCCGGGTTCGTCAGTCCATGCTGTCCGATCATGTAAGGAGGATTACAGGTAATACAGTCAAAGGAAGCAGCCGGGAATATCTGGTCTGCTTCCTTAATGTCTCCTGTCACGATGTCAATGCGGTCCTGTAAATCGTTCAGCGCCACACTGCGCCTCGCCATATCCGCGCTCTCTTCCTGGATCTCCAGGCCGGTGAGATGCGCCGGATGGTATTTTGCCTCCATGAGAAGCGGGATGATTCCTGTGCCTGTCCCCAGATCCAACAGGGTATCCTTCTCTCTGGCATGGGCAAATCCGGTCAGCAGCACCGCATCCATGCCGAAACAAAATTTCTCCGGATTCTGTATGATCTGATAACCGTTCCGCTGAAGGTCATCCATTCGTTCTTTATGCTTCAGTTCAACCTTCATTCGTATTCTCCGGTTTTCTTCCGTTACTGCCGTCTCTTCTGCCGCCATGTCTCGGTCTTCTGCGGGAGGAATTGTCCCGCTGTGCCTGTCCCAGGCTGCCGGACTGCTCTGCGCCCTGGGCGTTGCCGTTCTCTCTTACCTGCTCCGGGCGGTTCTGCGGACGCTTCTCTCGACGTCTGTCGCCGCGGTTGTTGTCCCTGCGGTTGTCATTTCTATTGCCATTGTCTCCACCGCGGTTATTGTCTCTGCGATTGTCGCCGCGATTCTCATTGGTCCGGTTCTCGCCGTCACGATTATTCTCACCGCGGTTATTATTTCTGCGGTTCTCGTCTCTGCGTCCGTCACGTCTGCGGTTCTCTCTACGGTTTTCGCCGTCAGCTCTTTGCTCTCTGCGGTCCAGACGCTGTTCTGCACGTTTCTCTGCGTGCTCTTCCGCCTCTTCCTTTTCCTCGACCTGCTCTAACTTCTCCAGTTCCCTCTGTTCTTCCTTGGAAAGTTCCTGACCGCCCTTTTTGCCACGGCGTCTCTTGAACTGTAAGGTATCTGCCTCGTACTCCTTCAGTTCCTTCTCATCACCGACTTCTATCAGCACCTTGACCAGCTGACGCAATACGTTGACACTCTGCACTTCGCCGTGGAGTCCGTCCGCCGTCTGGACATAATCGCCCACGCCGGGAAGCTTGCGGTTCAGTTCTTCGTAAGTATCTTCCTCATTTTTCAGGCAGCACATCAGTCTGCCGCAGACACCGGAGATCTTCGTTGGATTCAGGGACAGGTTCTGCTCCTTCGCCATCTTGATGGATACCGGAACGAAATCCGACAGATAGCTGTGGCAGCACAGAGGTCGTCCGCAGATACCGATACCGCCGCGGATCTTAGTTTCATCACGAACACCGATCTGGCGCAGCTCGATACGGGTCTTGAACACGCTGGCCAGATCCTTGACCAGTTCACGGAAATCGATACGTCCGTCTGCTGTAAAATAAAACAGCACCTTATTGTTATCAAAGGTATACTCCGCATCGATCAGCTTCATATCCAGACCGTGCTTTAAGATCTTTTCCTTACAGATCTTGAAGGCTTCCTTTTCTTTTTCCTTGTTGGCAGCCTCCTGCTCGATATCTCTCTCTCCGGCGATCCGCATCACGGGCTTCAGTGGCTGGATCACCTTGTCATCCTCCACCTCATGCACTCCCGCTACGACCGTACCGAACTCTATGCCTCTGGCGGTCTCCACGATTACGTGGTCGCCTCTCTTTATCTCAAGCTGCAGCGGATCGAAAAAATATACCTTGCCCGCTGTACGAAATCTCACACCAATTACTTTTGTCATATCTATCTACCTCACTGATGCCCATGGCATCTTCATTTATAATAAATTAAAATAGCAGTTACCTGCGCATTCTGCGCCTGCAACTGCTATTTTAGCATATCTTTTCTGAAATGACTACTCAAATCTTAATGTCTTGTTACACTGAACATTTCCCTATGACAGCACAGATTGAAATACCCTCAAAGCATTCAAGGAAAATACTTTTTCGATTTCCGTGGGGGTAAAACCTTTGCGTTCCATCTCTGTGGCAAGCAGCTGCATTTTCTCGGCGCCGGACAGCTCGCAGGGTTCTCCGAAGCCGTCGAAATCACTCCCCAGTGCTATAGCATCAATTCCTGCCAGATTTTTAATATACTGCATATGCTCCACCATTTTTTCAATCCGGCCGATTTTTCCGCCATCCTCAAGGAAGCCCACGAGATAGTTGATGCCGATAACACCGCCCCGCTCTCCGATCTTGCGGATGTTAGTATCCGATAGGTTTCTCAGATGCGAGCAAAGTGCGCGTGCGTTGGAGTGGCTTGCTATCACAGGACCATGCGTAAGTTCGAAAATATCCTGTATGCCGGCATCATTTAAATGAGAAACATCAATCAGGATACCGATTCTCTCCATTTCCTCCACAAAGCTCTTCCCGGTATCCGTAAGCCCATTGGTCATATCCGGAATTCGTGGGCTTCCCGGCGCGATTGCCGGATTGGGATAACCCAGTTCATTCGCAAAATTCCATGTCAGGGTGGACATTCTGACGCCCTTGTCATATAGCGTATACAGATTTTCCAGCTTGCCCTCATATACTCCGCCCTCTTCCACTGTCATCATGGCGGAAAGCTTTCCCGTCCTTACATTCTCTTCAATGTCTTCCGCAGCTGTCACCTGCCCTATGATCTCAGGATACTCCGCTATCTGTGCTTTCCAGAAATCAGCCAGCGCCGATACATGCGTAAAGGGTAACTCTCCTCTTTTCTTCAGCGCACCCAGATGTGTAAAAAGGGAAAAACACTGGCAGATATATCCTCCCTCTTTCATCCGGTTCAAGTCAATTTTCCCATGATTCGAAAGAAGGGAAGTTTCCTTCCCTTCCCTGAAATCCGAATACATATTAGGTATGGTATCACAGTGTAAATCAATTACCCGGTACATCCAGACTACCTCCTTCTATTCAGACAATGCTCCCTGCATGGCCGCATAACCATTTTCACCGGTTCTGACTCTGACCACATCGTTGAGCGAATAGATAAATATTTTACCGTCTCCCACATGTCCGGTATAAAGCACTCTTCTGGCTGTGTTCACAACCTCCTCCACAGGGATTTTGGCTACCACAACCTCAATGCGTACCTTAGCCCGCAGCTGTACGGAGACAGGAACTCCACGATAATACTCATTGTATCCCTTCTGAACACCGCAGCCGGTGACAGAAGATACCGTCATACCCATAATTCCGATATCATTCAGGGCTGTCTTCAGTGCCTCCAGCTTTTCCTTACGGCATATGATTTCGATTTTCGTCAGAGGAGTCTCCTGATTCTTATCCTGTTCATATACATAAGGCTCCCTGCTTACGGTTTCTATCTCTTTATCAGCGGATTTTGCATGCACATATGCATCAGTCCAGTCCGTTGTATCCAAATTCATTTGAAAATCATAATAGCTGCTCATCAGACCATATTCGCACAAATCGGTCCCTTCCATCTCTTTCTCAATGGAAATGCGCAAAAATCCACATTTATTTAAGATCCATTCTGTCAGGCAGATTACGATTCCGTTGATTGCAAGCATCAGCGCAATCGCCAGAAGATTACCCGGAAGTGCCTTTAATCCTGCCTCTGTATTAAAAATACCGGTTCCGATCAATCCAAAAAAGCTTCCTGCACCGAAAATAGTAACAACTCCCGCAGGATCATCAATTTTGGTTCCTCTTTCCAATGTCTCAATTCCGACAATCGTGCAAAAGCCGGTGACGATGCCGATAAACCACATAGCTGCCAGTGGCACACTGTCACAGCCGACGATCGCAGACACAAAGCCGGCAGCTACTGCTCCCGCTGTCATGGTGATATCCGGTTTTTTATAACGGATATATGTGAACAGAACTCCCGCCAGACCTGCTGCGGAACCACAGATCACCATATTCTCGGCAGCACTTTCCAGGGCAGCCTCATTCATCTCTACCAGCAGGCCATTGGATCCCGCCATTCCGATGAGACTGGTACACAATAGAAGTGCTCCCGTCAGAGCAAAGGGAATATTATGTCCGGGTACCACATTTGCTGCGACACCACCAGAGCTTTTCCCTGCCCTTGGTCCCAAGACTCTGGATGCAAAATAAGCTGCTGCTGCACCCGTCATGAATACCGTTCCAAAGCCTCCAAAATCCTGATAGCTTCCAAAGCCGTTTAAAATCTGACAGGCACGCACAGAAAGCGGATAGGAAATCAATGCCGTTACTGCACAGACAATAATAAAGCCTCCCGTTTGTATTCTGCCGATAACTCCTCCTGCCAATATGCTGCATGCAAGCGCTGCCAGTGTTGCCTCCAGCATCGCAGCACTGTTTCCATCCAGTCCGGCAATTTTGCTTCCGGCCAGCAGGAAACAGGGAATTGCCACAGTAATTGCTATAATGGACTCCATTATGATGCTTGCCGCATTTTTTGCTCTTGCACAGCCTGATTCCATCATGGAAATTCCGGTGATTGCCATCAGAACCATCATTCCGCCAAAAAACCAGGAAAACCCAACCATACCAATACCTCCTTATCTACAGCATATTATCAGGCATTTACCGGCGGAACCGTGCCTTCCTCCACTACCTGTTTTATGATCTGGATCATTTCACGATTCTGTTCCATCGTACCAATAGTGATTCTGGAATATTTGAAATTACCGCGGATGATCAGACCCTTTTTCTCCAGCTCCGCTGCCAGAAGCTTCGTATCCAGATGAGAATCTGCATATACAAAATTTGCCTTGGAGGGCCATACCTTGAAGCCTAGCTTCTCCAGTTCCTCTGTCACATATGCTCTTCCCTCTGCTATATTCTCTGAGGTTGTACGGATAAATTCATCATCGTCCAGTGCCGCCATAGCTCCGGCAAGGGCTGCTCTTCCTACTACGAACACGCTGGTGGCCTTCTGCATGATTCCATGAAGCTCCTTATTCATAAAGGTATAGCCTACACGCTCTCCTGCGAGACCGTAAATTTTGGAAAAGGTACGGATTACGATCAGGTTTAAGCCTTCCTCAATTTCGGGAATCATACTTTCTACCGCCGGATCCTGTGCAAATTCAATATATGCTTCATCCACAACCGTAATGACATGATCGGGCATTTTATGGATAAATTCCTTTAATTTTGCCGAATCCACAGCCGTTCCTGTAGGGTTGTTCGGGTTACAGATATAGACCATTTTAGTCTTGTCCGTCACCTTGGCTGCCATGGCATCCAGGTCAAATACCTGATCCTCGGTCACCGGAACGGATATAACGACTCCGCCGTTTCTCTTAACAGCACCTCTCAGTGCATCAAAGGTAGGAGTACAGGTAATATATTCATCACCCTCGCAGATGAACACCTCTCCCAGAAGTGCCAGTACACCGCACGCACCGGCAGATACAATTACGTTATCGCCGGAATCGTCAAATCCAAAGCGAAGTCCGAGCTTTGTTCTGAGCCCCTTGCAAAAAGGATCCGGATAGATATTCGCCTGCTCTGCCATCTCCTTGATCGCTGCGACAGCCATGGGCGCTGTGCCATACTGGTTTTCGTTGGACGCCAGCTTAAGAACATGATCAAGATGATATTTTTCTTTTACACTTTCAGAGGTTTTTCCGGGAATATAAGGCGGAATATTCTGTATTCCGGGTTTTGTAAGATAATCTACTTTACTCATTTTTAACTTTTCTCCTTCTTCTATATTTGCATACATAGCATCCTGCCCGATATAAGCATGAAAGTGAGATAAAACCCACTTTATGCAAATATCGGGACAGGCCCTATTTACTCTGTAAGGTCAGCAAAACGGTAATTGGATTCTCCCTTATCATTGTAGGAAATATTGGTGATAGCGGGATTACGGAGTCCGATGTAATGCATGGTAAATACCGGAATGCTGTAGAAGTTCTGATCTACCAGTATGCTCTCTGCCTCATGCAGATAGGTATTTCTCTCTTCCTGAGTTGCAGCAGCATTAGAGTTAGCAATTGCTTCATCATATGCAGCATCCTTCACACCGTTGAAATTCAGTGAAGAATCGGATACATATAAGGACAGATAGTTAATAGGATCTGTAAAGTCTGCTGTCCAGTTGTAACGCAGCAGCTCGAAGCTTCCTTCACGCTTTGTAGTATTGTATACTTCTGTCTCCTGTGCCTCCAGCTGAATGTCAATATTCAGGGTAGCCTTCAGCTGTGCCTGAATAGCCTGTGCCAGAATGGCATCCTTATCATTGGAAGGATAAGTATAGGTCAGAGTCGGGAAGCCTGCACCATTCTCATAGCCTGCTTCTGCTAGCAGCTCCTTGGCCTTTTCCGCATTCTCGCTGAAATGCTCTGCTTCATCATAGAAATATCCGCCACCCTTGTTAGAGGTCATATACTTCGGCACCCATGCATAGGTAGGCTCATAGTTCGTACCGAGAGAAGCACAGATGGAGGTACGATCCAGTGCCAGTGCAATAGCTTCTCTTACACGCTCATCATTCAGCGGTTCAACGTTTACATTCGGAAGAATCGAAGTCGTGGTCAGCATACTCCAGATGAACAGCTCGTCACTGTCAGCATACTGTGTTTCAATATAATCAGGCAGACCGGATGCCACATCTACCTCACCGGAGGTATATGCTGCAATTGTGGACTGGGTATCCGTTATCGTCTGGTCAATGATCTTATCAATTTTTACATTGTCTGCATCAAAGTAATACGGATTCTTTTCTACAACATAGCGCTGATCCTGTACGAACTCGGTCAGCATGTAAGGTCCGTTGCACAGACAGGTTGCGGGATCCTTGTACCAGTCGGTGCCGCTTACAGCAACGCCTGTTTTAGAAGGATAGTAGACCGGAAGAGCCAGCAGCTTGGTGAAATAAGCGCAGGGCTCCTTCAGATGAAAGGTCAGTGTATAATCATCCTCTGCAATTGCCTGCACATCATCCATGGAACCGGTTCCCTCATAAGCATCCTCTGCTCCTTCAATAACAAATAACTGATCTGCATAAACAGAAGCACTGGTATCAGGGTCAAGTGCACGGGTAATGGTATTTAAGAAGTCCTCTGCCGTTACAGCGGATCCATCGGACCATTTTCCATCCTCACGCAGATGAAAGGTATAGGTGAGCTGGTCATCGCTGACGTCATAGCTCTCTGCAGCCTCATAGACTATTTCACCGTTTTCATCATAGGAAATCAGCGGCAGGGAGCAGAGCTTTGCAAAACCATTCCAGCTCTGAAGGGCAAATCCGGCTGGATCGAGACTTCCGTCCAGCTCTCCGTCTGCAGTTGTGATTACCTTTTCTCCACCGTCTGTAACCGTTACAGAAGCGGATGCGTCTGCAGATGCCTGATCTGTTGCTTCCTTAGTAGTAGTTGTCGTCGTGGAGGATCCGCAGCCCGACATCGTTGCCAGCATTGCAGCAGATAACACTACAGCTAAGAGCTTTTTCGTTAGTTTTTCTTTTTTCATAATACTACCTCCTTCTTATTTACTGTGATCACACAGTTATTTCTATAGTATATGTGCAGACAATCAGCCAAAACTGCGAAGCTGGCCTACACATATTTATAGCATGCTACCTTGTGGGTATTCTGACTGGCCATAACCGGTGGTGTAATACGACATTCCGGTCTGCATTCCGGACACCTTGTACAGAAAGGACAGCCCTCCGGTGCGTGAATGGGACTGGGAACCTCCCCTTCCAGCCGGATACGCTTCAGCGACCTGGCAGTGTTAGGATCCGCAACAGGTGCGGCACTTAACAATGCCTTTGTATAAGGATGCAGAGGATTCGAATACACCTCATCCGCATCACCGAATTCCACCAGATGCCCCAGATACATGACTCCGATCTTATGACTGATATGCTTTACCATGGTAAGATCATGCGCAATGAACAGATAAGTAAGCTTTCTCTCATCCTGAAGCTTTTCCAGCAGATTGATGATCTGTGCCTGGATGGAAACATCGAGCGCCGATATTGGCTCGTCACAGATAATGAAATCCGGATCCAGTGACAAGGTCCTGGCAATCCCGATACGCTGTCTCTGTCCACCGGAAAACTCATGCGGATACCGGGAAATGTGATCCGGTTTTAATCCCACAAGCTCCAGAAGCTCCTGTACCTTTGCCTCTCTTCCTGCCTTGTCATACATTTTATAGATTTCCATAGGCTCACCGATGATCTCACCGACGGTATAACGTGGATCCAGACTTGCATACGGATCCTGGAAAATCATCTGCATCTTATTCCGGTACTGCCGCAGTCTGGCATTGGACATATGCGTAATGTCTGTATTCCTGTAAATGACCTCACCGGCTGTCGGCTCATAAATTCTGATTAAGCTTCTGGCAAGCGTGCTTTTTCCGCATCCGCTTTCTCCTACCAGACCAACCGTTTCTCCCGGATAAATGTCCAGAGTCACATCATCCACGGCTTTCACATAATCGGAAGGCTTCAGAATATGCTTGTTTGCCATAAAGTATTTTTTCAAGTGTCTGACCTTGATTAACGGTTCTAACTCACTCATTGCTTTTTCCTCCCTGGTTACGGCTGTTCATCCTGTTCCCTGATCAGCTCATCTGCTTTCTCCCTGCAATAATTCCAACAGGATGCACAATGCTCATTTCCGAAATGCTCCTCTGAAGGCTGATAATCCATACAGATGTTCATTGCCTTGCTGCACCTTGGCATGAAGGCACAGCCCCGGTTCAGCTTCAGCAGATCCGGCGGTGTTCCCGGAATAGATAACAGGCTCTGTCTCCCGGTCCCGGCATGTGTTCCAACACTGTTTAACAACCCCTGGGTATAGGGATGCTTCGTATCATAAAAAATATCGTCCAGGCTTCCGCTTTCCACGATTTTGCCGGCATACATGATATTCACCTTTTCACACATCATGGATACGACTCCGAGGTCATGTGTGATCATAATCACTGCCGTGTTGTGCTTTTTTGCCAGTTCCTTTAACAGATCTATGATCTGTGCCTGCACCGTTACATCCAGAGCCGTCGTCGGTTCGTCTGCTATAATCAGCTCAGGTCTGCAGGCAAGAGCTATGGCAATAACGATACGCTGCCGCATACCTCCGGAGAATTCAAAGGGATACTGATGGAAACGATCCTCCGGACTCGGAATACCCACCTGCTTCATTAAAGCGATTGCTCTTTCCTTTGCTTCCTCTCTTGAGCATTTATCATGCTTCAGGATTCCCTCGGTAATCTGTGTTCCGATTTTCAGAACCGGATTCAGATATGTCATGGGATCCTGAAAAATCATTCCGATCTTCACTCCACGGATATCCTCCATGGCTTTCTCATATGCTTTGCTGTTTCCTTTGAACTCATCCGCCAGAGGGCTGATATCCCGGCCATCCAGAAGCATCTGTCCGGATACAACCTTTCCGTTTTTCGCCAGAAGTCCCATTAGTGCGAGCATTCCTACACTTTTCCCGGAGCCGGATTCCCCGACTATCCCAAGCATTTCTCCTGTATCAAGACTGTAGCTTACATTTCTGACTGCATGAACAACGCCGTTTCTGGTCTGAAAATCTACCGATAAGTTCTTAATCTCAAGCAGTGCCATCTTAATCCCTCCCTCTAGTGTCTTTTGGTCGGATCCAGGGCTTCACTTAACCCCTCACTGATAAAATTCAATGCAAAAATAATGATGCAGATAATCGACACCGGACAAAACATCTGATTAGGATATACTGTCATGTACATCTTGGCATCCTGTGCCAGTGTTCCGAGGCTGGCCTGCGGAGCGGAAATTCCCATACCGATAAAGCTGAGGAAGGCTTCCTGGAAAATCGCCTGCGGAATAGCCATCGTAGCCTCTACCAGCAGGGGACCCAATGCGTTCGTAAACATATGCCGGAACAGGATCCGGAATGCGGAAGCTCCCTCGGTATAAGCAGCCAGAGCAAATTCTCTTTCTTTCAGGGCAATTACCTGTGTCCGCATCATACGGGAGGTGCCGATCCATCCCGATATACACATGCCCAGCATGATACTTCCTACATTGGAGCCGAAAATCAGCATCAGCAGAATAATATACAGCAGTGACGGTACCGCATAGATAACATCCACCACACGCATCATGATCATATCGGCCTTGCCTCCGACATATCCGGCGATTCCACCGTAGATAATGCCCAGCAGCATATTGATAAATGTCGTCAGGAAGCCTACCATCAGGGAAATCCGGACACCATATAACGATCTGGTGAATAAATCTCTTCCCAGTGCATCCGTTCCGAAGAGATGCTTAAGGCTCATCCCACTGTTGATGTCTGTGCCCATTCCATCATATGGATACGGAGAAAGGACCGGTCCGATAGCTGCTGCCAGAATGATCAGGATCAGTATCACAAGTCCAACAAGTGCACGCCTGTTCACCTTGAATCTGTCCCATACATCCCTCCAAAAGCCTCTCGGTGCTACTGCGATAAATTCTCCATTCTGTAATGCAGGATCAATTGGTTTGAAATAATCTGCTTTAGCCAGCATAGTTCTCCTCCTTAGTTCTTTCCAAGCTTAATTCTCGGATCAACCATTGCACAGACAATATCACTCAGCAAATTGGCTACTATAATGATGGCTCCGACGAAAACCGTCAGTCCCATGATCACGGTATAATCTCTGTTATTTACGGAATTAACAAATTCCTTGCCGATTCCCGGAATCGTAAAAACGCTTTCCACGACAAAGCTTCCTGTAATCTGAAAGGCAAGCATCGGTCCGCAGATCGTAATCAGCGGGAGCAGCGCATTTTTCAATACATGCAGGAATCTGACTCTCCTTTTACCGATTCCCTTCGCCCGTGCCATCGTCACATAATCCTGATTCATAGCCTCATCATAGCTGGAATGGATCAGTCTCGATATCTCTGCGATCGGATATACAGCCAGCGCTGTAACCGGCATGATATAGCTCTTGAAGGATCCGTCAAACAGAACCGGCAGCACCTTAAGCCTGGAGCCAAATACCAGCATCATGACAATTGCCAGAACAAATCCCGGAATACTGATAAATACTGTCGAGGCTGTCAGGATCCACCCCTTCACCGCCTCGGATTTGGTTACGGACATCCAGATACCGATCACCGTACCAACCACCAGCGCGATACCAAAGGAAATCAATCCCAGCTTCAGGGTAACCGGAAATCCGTCTATGATCAGGTCATTGACACTGACATTACTTTTCTTGTAAGAAATTCCGAGACTTCCGTGAAGCAGCTCCTTCAGGTAAATCACATATTGCTCCTCCACCGGCTTATCCAGTCCATAGTGTTCTTCCAGCGAAGCCAGCATTGTCGGAGATATATTATCCGTTTCAAACGGACTGCCCGGCATCAGTCTGGTCAGGAAAAAAGTAATCGTAACCAGGAAAAACAAAGTAACAATTCCCATCGCAAGCCTTTTCACAACGTATTTGATCATTTTGCACCTCCATATAAAAAACGACAGCAAACGGTTCTGTCAGCACCGTTGCTGTCGTTTGTCTTCTATATTATTTTCTGTATCCCTATGCAGTCAGCCGTTTTGCCTTTGCAGCTCTTCCTTTTTGGATAAATCATGTATGCCCGTCCAGTAAAGGATCGATACAACGATCAGCGAAAGTGCATCGGAAACGCTGGTACTTACCAACACTCCGTTCAGTCCGAAGAACTTTGGAAGAATCAGAAGTGCCGGTATCAAGAATAATCCGTTTCTGCTGATGGAGATAAACAGTGCGCGTCTGGGTTTTCCAATTGCGGAATAATACATGGATGATAACGTCTGGAAGCCTAATCCGAAAATGAACAGCTTGCCTAACCTCATTGCCATCTCTCCATAGGAGATAAGTGCCGAATCATCATTAAATATCCTGAATAAGGCGCCGGGAGCAAACATCATCAGTGACCATAACAGGACTGATACTCCGGTAGCGATAGCCTGTCCGGTCAAGGCAGCCTGTTTTGTTCTTCCATACTGCTTCAGTCCGTAATTATAACTGATAATCGTGGATATTGCATTGTTCATTCCCATGATAAACATAGTTGCCAGATTCTCGACGGTATGAATTACAGATACGGCTGAAATCGCCATATCGCCTCCGCCTACACCCAACTCTGCATTGGCATATTTCATACAGGAATGGTTTACCAATGTGTTATTCATAAAGCTTAGGCCCTGATATACTGCAGGTGCAATTCCCAGTGAAATCACTTTCAGAATCAGCCTGTAATCAAAAGCTTTAAAACCCTGCCATCTCAATACACCTATATGCCTGAGATGATACCTGAGACTTAATCCGCAGCTGATGATCTGACTTAAGACAGTAGCAGATGCTGCTCCTTCCACGCCCCAGTGAAATCCCAGCATAAATAGTGCATCCATTCCGCCATTTATCACTGCACCTGTCATCGTGACAATCATACTGTATTTGGTATCGCCCTCAGCCCTGATGCAGGCTGCCATAGCCAGGTTCGGGATACTGAAGAGCTGACCGATTGCTATAATCCTGAGGTAACTGACAGCCATATCATATAAGGCTGATGTCTGATCTGCTCCACACAGCTGAATCAACTGCTCTGCAAAAAAGAAAAAGCTGCCGGATATTAAAACTGCAATAATCAATGAGAAAATAATAATATTAGTAAAAACTCTGTCAGCCTTGTCCTTCTCCTGTCTTCCTAAGGAAAGAGAGATCAGAGCGCCACCGCCAATACTCATCAGGACGGTAAGTGCAGCCGTAATGTTATTCAGCGGAAACATGACGCCTACTGCTCCCAACGCTGTGCTTCCGACAATTCTGCCTACGAAAATCCTATCCACAATATTATATAATGCATTGACAACATTTCCACAGATTGCCGGAACAGACATTACCATGATCAACGGCAGAAGCTTTGCTGTTCCCATATTCTTTACACGTTCTTCAGCATTCACATCGTAATCTCCTTTCCTGCAAGTTTACGATTATTATATGTGTGTAATTTTAGATTGTCAACAAAAATAGCTGTAAAATTATGTTTTTGTCTATTATTGCTATTTTTTTCATTTTGTGCAGCGTTTATTTGGTGCTTTTTCGTGTATTGTAAACATTTCTGTTCTATTGACTTTTATACGTGTGTAATTTATACTTTTCTTTAATGATGCCAGCGTCAGGATTTGTCCCGGCATCATCTCATGGCACTGTACACTGTATAGTAAAATAAGGTAACTGTACCCTGAGGATACAAATACGAAAAAGGAGGACTATATTAATGAAAGTGAATGTTCTATTGGGAAACCCGACCAGTACAGATATTACAACTGAAGATATGTTAAACCAGTGGGCGCTTTTGAACACTATTCCCGGTGTGGAATATGAAATCAAAAGAACAAAGGGCTGGCCGACCGAGGATGAATTTAATGAAATGATTGATGCAGACTGTGACGCTGTCCTGGGCTGCTGGATCACCAGCCGGTTTATTAACAAACACTTTTTTGAGACTCATCCTAAATGTAAATACATTGCAGGCGGTGCCCATGGTTATGAGCAGCTGGACTGGGAGATGACCCGCAGCTACGGTGTCACAATTACAAATACCGCCTACGGAGACAGTACAATCGCGGAATTTGCTTTTGCGCTGCTGATGGACATTTGTCATAAAGTAGGACAGCACAGTGATTATATTAAGAAAACTGACTGGCTGCAGCCGGATCATCCGAAATATATGTATGCCCTCACAAAGCAGCTGGAATTAAGGGATATGACCCTGGGAATCTTCGGACTTGGCAAAATAGGTTATCACACAGCCCTGATCGGCCGTGGCTTCGGTATGAAAATAATCGCCTACAGCCGGCACAAAAAAGAAGGTTCGGAATATGACTTCATCGAGCAGGTATCCTTTGACGAGCTTCTCTCCCGCTCTGACGTCATTTCACTCCATGCACCTTTAAATGCTTCAACTGAAAATATAATTGACCAAAAAGCATTTTCAAAAATGAAAGATGGTGTTATTCTTATAAATACGGCACGCGGAAAATTGGTAGACGAGAATGCTCTGATCGAAGCACTGAAAAACGGCAAGGTATATGCTGCCGGTCTGGATACCATGGTGGAGGAGCCGCCTACCAAGCCAAACGAGCTGCTCACTCTGCCCAATACCACCATTACCGGTCATATTGCGTGGCTTCCGAAGACAGCCCGCCTGCGGCAGGCTTCTCTGGCTGTCGAAAACTACAGAAGCTACCTCGAAGGCAAACCGGTCAGTGTAATTAATGGGATGAAATAGCACTAAGGAGACTGCGCATGGCAAGTACAGCAAAAGGTGAAGAAACAAAACAGCGTATTATTACAAATGCCCGTTTTTTATTTTACGAGCAGGGGTATTCTGAGACCAGTTTACGCCAGATTTCCGAAAAAACAGGAACTAATATCGGTCTTATGAATTATTATTTTGAAAATAAGGCCGGTATTGCCATGCTCATTTACTCCGATATCCGTTCTTCCTTTGATACCCTTTTAAAAAAATACGAGCCTACTCTGAGCCGGGAGGAATTCTTTATCCTGTCCAGTGCCATTGAGCTTTATCTTGCTTTGGAATGCAAAGCCTTTGGCAATTTCTATTTTACTCTGTCTTCGGAGCCGGTGTTCCATAATAACATTGGTAAAATAATCATGGCTATTGTGGACCGCCATTCCGATCTCTATGCAGATAAAAATCTTGCGAAGCTGAACTGCCTGGGTATTATGGCCATTAAGCCAGCCCTGGTCAGCCGCTTCGATACGGAAGGCTTTGACATTCCCCAGAGAACCGTCGTGGAATATTATATGAAAATGCAGTTACAGATGTTGGGAATCGATGCCGAAAAGTCTGCACATTACCTGCAGATTATGGAAAAATACTATTATAATCTGGCTCCCGGTTTCACGCCGGTCATGACACCTCTTTACAGCCCGAATTTATCTGCCAGTGCCTCCAGCGATTCCAGCTCCTCCGAGGCAGGCTCATCCTCATAAGTCAGACAGAGATACAGGGCAATGCTCTGAGCTCTCTCGCTGTCAAGCTCGCTGTTTTCAAACAGGAATTCCTCCAGCGCTGCATAGAATTTCTCCGGAGAATTCTCCTTTTTCAGCTGCTGCATCTTGTCTTCTACCTTGTAGCCGATGCTCCAGCATGCCAGATCATCCAGATCTTTCTCGTTGAAAGGAGTGTATTCCTTCTCTCTGGTCTGTATAAGATCCGGCTCGATTAGCTGCTGTAAAAACAGCTGTCTTTCCTCCTTCGTGCATTCCTCTTTCAGTATCTTGTAGAGATACCCGCAGACGGTAAATTCCGTACCGTCGCTTTCCAGGGCTTTCTCGATCTTCTCCCATTTCTCCTGATGCATCCCCATTTTCTCCTCAATCTCCCGTAATTCCAGGGTATTGTTCAGAAATTCCGACACCGATCCCGCATACTTAAGGAACTGCTGTCGCTCTTCCTCCGAAGCACACCTGTCATATCCTTCCGCAATGCACTTCTGCAGATATTCGTTCCGCTCCCTGCTATTATGATGTATGATGCTGTAAATTTCGTAGATTTTCTCCGACAGAAGCTTCCGTCTGTCCTCTACATCCTGCTTATGAAGCTCGTTTGTGATCTCAGGGCGAATACACAGCATCCGGCATATCTCCCGGTATGCTTCCTCCGTAACCGCCATACCGTATTTTGCCAACAGCTCCAGCAGGCAGTCAAAAGGAAATATATCCCAATATTTTGAACCTGCGACATATAAAGCTGCCTGTATCACATGGTCCCGCAATTCCGTATTCTGCTCTGCCAGGCTTAAAATGATCTGTCTCCAGAGTTCATTGCTTCCGGTCCACTTTTTAAACGCGGCATAATACTTAATGTGCATTGCCGGATCCCGGCTTTCCTCCCGCGTAAACAGATTCTGTGTCATACAAAAGACCGTCAGATATACCTGATACCGATAATTGCTGAAAGTATATCCCCCGTTCATCATTCCCCCCGGTCGACACAAAATTCCGGTACTCACCAGATATTTTATGAATTCATCTATCGCCTCTACGGTAGTATCCTGGCGGTATTCAAAATAGCGTCCCAGGTCGCAGTCCGTCCGGTATATAATACGCCTCAGCGTCAAGAGCGCCATGGTCTCTGCCTTATAGATCTCCCCAAAATCATACTTGGGGATCGGATAGAGCACAGACCTCATGGACGCAGCATAGGCAATCCTCGCCAGATGCCGTTTTATATCGAGAATATGATATTTATCAGATCGTTTTCGTTCCAACAGCAGCTCTATTTCTCTGGCTACGATAGCGCTCTCGCCTTCCGGAAGACAATTATCCCGCAGATACAGTAAGAGCCAGTTGGTGATCTCAAACGGTGTGTTTAAAAAGTCTTTCAACCCTGTCCGACGCAAGTCTTCCGCAATTTTCCCTGCATCCTTTATGACTTTCAAGCTGCTGGCACCGTGCGGATTCAGGATTCGCAGCCATTTGCATGCAAATAATCTGATAATATCTTCAAACGCCCATTGCCCAAACAGTCCCGGAATCTTAATCTCCGCAAAAACAACACGCTCTCTCCATGCCTTTAATGGATTCAGATAGATATCGTCGCAGAGATCTTCATAGTCTTCCGTTCTCGCAGACATGAGAAAAATGACATCCCGGTGCTCTCTGTAAAATTCCATCAGAAGATAGAGAAAACGGTCTCTTAGTTCTGCATTCCGGAACTTTTCCATTCCATCCACCAGCAGTACATAAGTCCAGCTGCCCTCTTCCGGCAATGTCATCCCCGGAGCGATCTTAGCCATTGCTGACTGTAGAATGTCCTGCAGATTCATATCTTCGGAATCTTCTATCTCTTCCGGGGAGATCCAGACCGGCAGATACGCTCCCTTAAACCGGCTGTCCTCTGCCAGGGAAATGGCATAGCGCTTTGCACAGCGCTTTAACAGCACTGTTTTCCCACCTCCCGCAGGCGCAGTCAGCATCATCACCGGAACCTCATCCTCTCTGAGCGGCAGCCTGTCCATCAGGAGAGTCTTCGGCAAATCTGTCATTCCCGAAAGTGTCGTGTAATCCACATAGATCTGATCCAGCGTCAGTTCTTCGTCGAACTCCAGCCCCGCAGCCGCAGGGATCTCATCGATATCAAATTTATTGCACTTCTCTATCAGCTTCTGCAAATAATATCCCATACTCATAGGCTATTCTCCCCTTCTTCCGTGGGCGGGGTCTCCTGTAGGATCTGTTGCAGTGCCTTTCGCATCTCCATATCCTGTTCTTCCCCTGCACTATTATTAACGTTTGTCAGAGGAATATTTCCGTAAGCATTGGAGAGAAGCAGCGCGACGGCTTTGCTGATCGCTTCTTTTTCCGATATATTGCTGCTCTGTGCGTAACGATCCAGCATATAATTTTCAAACACCGTCAGGGCATCCTCTTTTTCATACGGAGACAAGCCATGGAAAAAATACCTTGCATAACAATAACAGTCAATTTTCATCAGCTGCACCATGGACATGGTCAGAAGCTCATAACGATACTCGCAGGGAATCTCGTTTAGCTGCGCAAGTAAAACCTCGCAGGTTTCCCCTTCCATCAGGCGGGTCAGCTTCCTCGCGGCAAATTCCCTTATCAATACATACGAACATAAGAATCCAACTCTGCCTTCGGCATCTTCCTGTAACAGACCCGTGATGGTGAAAATATCCTCCGGGGTAATCGTCTTCAGTTCCGTTCCCCATTTTTTAGAAAAATAGGCATCCACCCGGTCATAACAGCTGCACGCATAACGGCAGAAATAGTCGTAATCCACTCCTTCTTCCCCACAGGACACCATCTTATATGCCAGTTCTTCATGCAGAAGCTTATAGGAAAACAATTCCTGCTGCTTCAGTCCGAAACGTTTCTGTCGTTTCATCAGCTGATCAATGACTCTGTCAATGATCTCATGGGGTGCCAGATTATTACAGCTGCAATCCTCCACCAGCTTCACCAGAATAAAAGGCGTCACGGGGAGTCTGCGCAGGTACGGATTCGACCGGATACGCTCCTTCGTCCGCTCCACAGTGTCCGGCTTCCGGTTCCGCAGCTGTCCGATATACTTCGTCAATAACTGCTCGATTCCCTCTGTATCTCCCGTCGGGTCCAGCGGTGCCAGATGCCATCTTTGCACCGGCAGTCTGCTGCCCAGGATAGGATTCTGCCCTTCCCCTTCGTAGAGAGGTCGTCCCGCGATCAGGAACACTGCTTTTCCACAGGCATCCCGCTGACTCTCCGCATCACTCACCCGCTCGATCCATTCCACCACCTGCTCCTGTTTCTCCGGCTCCGCCTCATCATAGCCGTCAATCAATACAAACAGTTTTCTCTTCGCATTAAAATCACTCACAATTTTCTCAAATTGTGAGTACTCGCAGGTCTTATGCAGCGGATTTGACGCATAGAGGCATTCGATGCCGTCTCCGCCCGTGCAGTCTAAATCTTCCGCCTGTAGTAACAGTACCAGTGCACCCTCAGGCAGATTGTGGAATGTAGCCAGTTCTTCGTACATTTTTAGCGCACTTTCCGTCATCGAGCTGCTTCCCGTCACACTTTGACTGCCATACAGACTGGACAATAAAATACCCTGTAACAGTGTGGATTTTCCATAGCCATTGGGTGCTTCCACATAGACGAGGTTCCCAATTCCCGCAAGCTCACTCATCCGCCATGTTTTGTCCTTTTCCGAAGCATCCGCCCGTAATCCGGGAATACGATACACCTCATGGAAAGGGATATTGTCCTGATAGCCCCCACGTCCGACATTCTTATACGGACGGACTACTGAATACTGTCTCCAATAATTCTTCGCCGGATCAAGCATCTCCGGGTACGCATCCAACCATGTCTTTGCCGCCGCGGTTTCCTCCGGCAGTTTGATGGTATGGACACCATATCGGACACCATATCCGCCGGTTACTGTACTCCCTTTGATCTGCGGCAGCCACTCCTCCACCTTCTCATCAACGTTCTCCCGGAAAATGACCTTCAACAGATTTCTGACACGGCTTGTCATCTGATCGCAAAAATCATCCCATTCTTCTCCGCTTCCATTTGCGATCGTAGTTCCCACTCCAAAACAGAGTTCTCCATTTCTCAATGCCTGCCCGGGATACGACAATAACAGCAGAAGAAACTTCCTCCCCTGATTACCCAGTTTATCGATCTTATACTCGGAAAGCCGTTTCTCCCGGTGTCCGTCCTGCTCATAGACGATCTTCACATCTTTCAGTTCCGGCGCGAAATCCAGCCGAACCCCTTTTTTTCTGCTCAAATAGACATATCCGGACGTTTTTATCTCTAATGCCATGATGTTACTCCTATGATGCTTTTTCCCCTGAAAATTTCCAACCTATTCCAACCTATCTCCAACTTTCAATCCAAGTTGCGGGTTCGTAATATAAGCCCATCAAACAAAACACCACCCCAAATGTTCATAACCAAGGAGGACAAACTTATGAAAAATACAATCAAAAATACAAACAGCGCTTTCGAAAAGAAAATCAAAGTTCAGGAGGATCTGATGGAGATTATGCGTAAGATCCGCAAACAGCGTACTTCTTCCGTGATGGAAATAAAGAAATCCAACCCTGCTCTTTATGAAGAATTTTCCTCTGCTTTATACTATTTTCTTATGCCCGCAACAGAAGGTATGAGATTCATGTTATCCCATCAGGTTTCCGAGGAAAAATTTGCCAAGACACAGCTCTCCGCCTATACCAGTTCTCTCCTGGCATCCCTTCAGTCCATAGGAATGGAGCCGGCTGATATCATGAGTGAGACGTGGTTCTGGCTGTTCTCAAGTTTTACTGATAAATCCCGTAAAAATGCCGGCAGACTACGTATTGATGTCCTTCTGGACGCAAAAGAGGACTTTCTGCTGCCCAGTTTATATATGTATCTGAACAATCATCTCTTAGATACTGTACTGAAAGTTCAGAAGACTCCCTATACAGATCCAATGGATGAGCCGGTAGCCGGTGAGGATGCTCTCACGCTTGGCGAACTGCTCTGCGATAACACACAGCTGATGGAGAATACCTGCTCTTATCTGTGTGAAAGTGATGCCCTTGCTCAGCTTCTGCAGAAAAATAAATTATCAGCCTCTGAGAAATTATGTATCCTTCTCCTGGGTCTGGGCTGCGGCGAAATGCCGAAAGCGATCAAATCCTTCGCACAGGAGATCTCCCCGGCAGCTTTGCGCACCATTATACGGAGCAGCTGTCCTTCTCTTAATTTAGACAGCTTCCCGTTAGAAGAGGCTCTCGCTGATTTAAGTGCCGCAGATACTAAGAGACTCAGTGCGATCAAGCGCTCCGCAATCCATCTTCTCAAAGAAGACGAAAAGTTTCATCAGAGTCTGCTGGCATAAATATCCGCGTCACACAATAAAAAAGGAGCAATCCCACGCCCTGGAACAGATAATTCCAGGGCGCGCTGATGTTTAAGAGCAGCAGCATTATCGTTCCCAGGATTCCCAGGATATGTGTCGCAATTATCACCCATACAGGAGCCGACTGCCTTCTTAATCTGCCGAATCTACGGTATCTGCGGACGATGGCTCTCACCGTTCCGATTTCTTCCCGTTCTCTGTATAACCATGTAAAATATATGGAAAAAACTGCCATATAGATAAGGGCAATCATGCTGTATCGGTAGATCTCATTCACCTGCGCCTGTGTAATCTGCAGTCCTGACAGTGCACAGATCTTCGCAATACTGTCAATCGCCACGGACGGCATGACGAACACCGCCATGAGGACGACTTCCGCACGATACAATGCCGGCAGAACGCATCGTTCCCTCTGCAGCACGACCCAGAAGCCAAGTCCCAGAAGCAGCGCTCCCACGCTGGTCCACAATGCCCAGGACTGTTGTTCCTGTACGGATATGACTCCTGCTTCCGCAGGGAGCTGCCCGTAGAATAAGCGGTTATAGCATCCGCAGCCCGCTGCTAACAGCAGTATGCAGCCTACGATCAGTTGAAATCTGTCCTGTCTGTTTTTTTTCATTTTGTTCCTTTCTGAACAGTTACAAACATTTGTAACTATTCAGAACCCCATTCGCAGAACACAGTTTTGCATGGCTCTGAGTAGTTACAAACATTTTACTATTTCTGTGCATTATAGTAAATACTAACTGTCTTTTTTCTGAATAGTTTCTAAATGGTCATAATATAATCACTGTTACGACCATCTGCGTCGGATTGATCACCATCTGATAGCGTCTCCCGAAGGGATTTGCCTGCTGAATCTCTTCCCGGACCACTTTCTTCGCATCCTCTAACACCGCCTGGGGATTCTTCGGATACGGCAGCTTAAATACTATGGTTTTGCTGTTTTTCTGCAGTTCCCTCCGCAGATATTCCCGCAGTTTTTTCTCCTGATAAAAGTAAAGCTTATGCCCCCGGAACCAGTCAGTGGGGACGGTGGATGTACTTACCGCAGACTCCGATAAGTCATGATCCCTACCGATCTGTCTGTCCGTGAGTTTATAATAGTCGTAATGCATCCGTCCATCCTGCTCCGCCAGCGTGGCGTCAAAGGTAAAATCCATATGATAGGCGCATCCGGCGATCCAGACCATGTTCCAGGCATGTCCCTCCGGTACAGCTCCCGGTGTCTGCACCGCCTTTCCGGTCACGACTTCCGACGGGATCCCCACCGCGTTCAGCAGAATCTTTGCCGCCTTGGAAATGCCGTCACATACTGCCCTTCCATAGGTGAAAAAGCCTTCCGCCTCATGCACCGGCAGTTGTGGATTATTTTCATAATGAACATGCTTCACGATATATTGATGAACGATCCGCAATCTCTCTTCTTCCGGCTTTCCTCTGCACATACGCTGCACCTTCTCGACCTTATACAGCATCGGATCGCTTCGATAGGCAACTATATTCATTTACACTTCCACCTCTACTTTGCATCTACTACGTTGATCTGCAGGGTTCTCGGCATCACTGCGATACGCATTGCTTTTTTTAACTGTACCGTCTTACCCGGAGCTACCTTCTGCCGCTTCCCGTCACCGTAGATTGCAGTCCAGGTAAGCGTCGAGAGATTGCTGATCCCTATCATGTCATATTTTTTATTGTAAAGGATCTGGAAAATACGGTCATCCGGCATCCCTTTCATCAGCTTCCCTACCGTGTATACATCCCCGGGCTGCACTTTTAACTTCAGAGACGATTCCCCTGCCCGTAAGACATTAAACAGCGCATGATGTCTGTAAGCCACATCTGTTCCGAGGTCTCCGTCACATTCAAAGCACCGTCCACTGTCGCTAAAAGTTACCGCGCCACAATGCGGACACTTGACCAGCGTCTGCTCGATCCTGCGGAAGGTCTCGATCCAGTCTTCATTGTCAGGACGACCTTCCCGTTTGTCCTTTGCCAGATGCGTCACAAAAGTGCTTATAAAAAGCTCTTTGACCTCCTTAGGGAGATTCGTCCAGTACTGTACCTGTCCCTTCGATTTTACATCCGAAAGCAAGACAATAGAGTTGCGCTTGTCCGTTGGATGCCAGGTAAATACAGCCTCCGATCCGTACACTACCTTCTCCGCGCCGCTCGTGATTTCCTGCCCGTGGTTTTTGCAATACTTATCGGTAAAGGGACCGTCGAAGGGATAGCCTCCGCACAGGAGACGGTAGGCAAAAACAGCCAGTGAGAAGCGGTCCGAACAGTTATCGGGAAGATCTCCCAGTACCACCTCCGGTGCACGGTAGCCGGGCGTTCCGAGAATGCTTGTGTTGTCTTTGATTCCTATGTTATCGTTATCAATTACCCTGATATCCCCCGTTTTCGGATTAAAGTAGATGTTGCCCTCATTAATGTCCTTATAGCACATGCCATAGCTCCGGTGGATTGCCTCAAATACTCTCGCAAGGTTCTGTATGATCCGGCAGATTGCTTTGACGGAAGGGTATTTCGCAGGGTTTGTCCATGCCAGGGGAATCGTGGTATAATCCTCCAGATCCACCAGATCCATGATGTAGCCGAATCCTTCCTCCCCCTCCTGTGTTACCAGGATCTTCGGAGCTACTACCTCATCGAGAATATTTCCGTCTTTATCTTTGAGAGGTCCCAAGCCTATGAGTGTTTCAATATTCTTCTGAATGCCCATAGATTCTTTTTTATGCGTCGTACAAGTATAGATCTTACAGGCATATACCTCTCCTGTAGATGGCACGGTTACGCGGCGTACCTGCGCCTGACCACCCTTACCCAGCTTCTCTCCGATGATATATTGTCTATGATTTGCATCTGTAAGAATCTCACCTTTTTTAATTCTCATCTCTTAATCCTCCCAGTGATAAAGTCTGACCTCATAAATGGCGCAGGAATCCCAGATTCCCAGTTCCGGGACTGCTTCATCGTCTGTCGGAATACGGAACTCATTGCCGGACTCCGTATTCAGGCGGAGCGTTTTCCCTGCCGGTATGGTTTTTCCCTCTTTCAGCTTCCAGGGAATTCCGGAGCCGTTCCAGAGACCATAGCCTCTGTCCTGACGGTAAACGCATCTTGCCAGCGCTTTCTTTGTATCTGTCGTATCCGCATCCTCTGTCTCTGCTTCCTCTTCCTGTAGCTCTGTATGTAATGCCGGAATGCTCTGGCTTCGGTGGCAGGCACTGCGATAGATGGGGATATTTCTGCTGCCGCAGCTGATGACTCCAACGATACCGATGCTTTCAAGGATCCGGTCCATTCCCTTTAAATGCAGTTTGTCATCTGTTCTATGATGTTCTCTTATCTTCAGTCCATCCGGAAGAAGAAATACATCATCTTTTGTAACGATAAGGCATTCCTTCAGTTCATCGATAACCGCCGCATTTTCCTGCTTTAATGTTCTGCGGATCGCCATCAGTTCTTCCAGTACGCTCAGCCAAAAGCTGTTGGAATACTCCGGTTCTTCTGTCTTCCTGTCTGGCAGGCAATACCTCTTCTCTGTCTGGCGTTCCTGCTCGAACAGAATACTGAGTCTGTTACCTCTGTCCAGATCGGATTTCCGGTACACATACAGAAATCCCACCTTTTCAAGCTTTTTCACCGCCTTCGGTAACAACACTTTTTCAGCAAGTCCTTCCGGAATATTTGCTTCATAGGGTGTGACATGCAGTTCCACCTCTTCTTCCTCACTGTCAATGGCTGTGTAGATCCGCAATTTTTTTAAGAAGCGCTTGCATTTTTCTTCCCGGTATCCCAACTGTTCCAGTTCCTGCTGTTCCCGGGTCTGCATTCCGCAGTCGGCAGCATCTCCAAACAACATTAGAGCAACGGAACAGTCATCCCCGGTATATCCGGACACATCCGTCTCGTCATCCAGATGAAACGGTCTGTCCAGCGCTTTGGTCGCCTGAACCTGTCCGATCAGCGACTGTGCATACTGGAAAAAGGCATCCCCCTCATCCAGACAGTCATAAATGCCATCTGTGGATAACAGAAGATAAGCAATGTCGTCGCACTCAAAACTGTCGATTAAAAATGTATATTCCGCGGTATTGGATGCCATGGAGTTCGTGACAGAATTGTATTTCCATCCATGCCGTTTGAACAGCTGCCAGTTACCTTCCGGTGTGCCCTCTCCGGAAAATCCCATCAGGATCGCGCCGTCTCCCAGCTGCCCGAGAACGATCTTATTCCTATATCGAATCGCAAAGAGAAATGTGGTCCCGTATTTTCTGATAATCTTCAGGTCGGAGAGTCTTGCTTCGGATACCTTCTCTACCCTGCGTTCATAATCTTCGGTGACCTTTTTCCGCCACATCTGAACAAAAGCGCTCTTGAACTTCACCGTCTTCAGGTACTCGGTCCAGTCCGGCACACCCGCCTTTTCATAACCGACCTTCAGGATCCGAACCATCTCCACAAACAACTCACAGGCGATCTTTGCACCCACATCAGAGTAGATGTATTCCTTACCTCCATGACCGTCTGCCAGACATACGGCCTGACAGTCATTGTCAATATTGTCTGCCAGGGAATAATCCTGGCAGACGGTATTGTTTGCGATATGCGCACGTCCCTGCTTCGATGCATAATAGGTTACAATATTCGGATCTAAACGGCATATCATTTCTATTTCCTCCTATGCTTCTTCTATATCCTCCTCGGTGAGCCATTCTTCATCGATTTCCCCCATGTCAAATACCTCATCCTGTCCGGGATGGACACTCGGGTAGATCGAGGAATCTGCCACCCAGTTAATTACCTCGGCAAGATCCTCTGCGTGATCGACACGGAAAACCAATGAAGCCTCCTTGTCGTTAATTCGGCCGACCGTTGCAAACTCAGCGATCTGGGCCTCGTCATAATCTCCCACTCCGATACCGATACGCACGACCTTCTCTTTTCCGGTACCACCTGAAAGTTTTGTCTTCAGCTTCTCAATTTCGTTCCTATATGCCGAAATCTCGCTGGGATTACATCCTCCATCGGTGAGTAAGATCACCACCGGCTTTAACTGATGAACCACTTCATTTCCATCAAATTTCAAAGCATCATTCACCAGCTTCAGTGCCCTGGGTGTGCTCGTTCCACCATCCGCCGTGATATCCTGCCAGTTGAAATTCTCAATACTTTCAAAAGTATCTTCTGTGCCAACAATGCACTGGGCATTATCACTGAACACGATGACTTTGATTTCGAGCTCTACATTGTTCTCCTCGGCGGTCTTGCTGAGTTTCTTTTTCAGAGGCCCCATAGCCGCATTTACCTGCGTAATGGGGGTGCCGGCCATGGAACCGGATCTGTCGACTACAATGATGATTTTTAAATGATTTTTTGTTAAGATATCTTTTCTTGCCATAATTGGTTTCCTCCTTTTGGGTGCTTTGTTTCTCTGTATACTTCTTTAACGAATGAGACAACAAAAAAACTCCCCTTTCGGAGAGTTTTTTTAGAATATGTAACTATTCAGAGCCATGCAAAACTGCAATCTGCGAATGCTTGCATTCAGGCAGATAAGCAGT
>CAVJMX010000021.1:30844-34136 GCA_963650795.1 Bacteroidales bacterium H4 | reverse complement strand
GTGGTACAATAAACTTTGTATAAGCACTTTTAACACAAAGAGATAAGAGGAATAAGAAATGGATAAGATTGCAGTACTGATCCCCTGCTACAATGAAGAGAAGACCATTGCCAAGGTAGTGTCCGATGTGAAGAAGTTCCTGCCGGAGGCGGTGACGTATGTATATGACAATAATTCCACCGACCGCACCGTAGAACTGGCAACGCAGGCGGGAGCGATCGTGCGCTATGAATATGCCCAGGGTAAGGGCAATGTGATCCGGAGAATGTTCCGGGAGATCGATGCGGAATGTTATCTTATGATCGACGGCGATGATACCTATCCCTTAGACTGCGCGGCGGAGATGGTGGACCGGGTACTGAAGCACCAGGCGGATATGGTAGTGGGCGACAGACTGTCCTCCACTTATTTCACGGAAAACAAGCGTCCGTTTCATAACTTCGGCAACAGCCTGATGCGTGCGGGAATCAACAGCCTGTTCCATGCGAATATCAAGGATATCATGACGGGTTACCGGGCATTCAGCTACGAATTCGTGAAGACTTTCCCGGTATTCTCCAAGGGATTTGAGATCGAGACGGAGATGACCATTCATGCCGTGAACTACAACATGCAGGTGGAAAATGTGGTGGTGGAATACCGTGACCGCCCGGAGGGCAGTGAGTCAAAGCTGAACACCTACAGCGACGGTTTCCGTGTCATCCGTAAAATGCTGCAGCTGTACAAAAACTATAAACCCATGCATTTTTTCGGGATGCTGGCATTATTGCTGACGGTGATTTCGGTGATCTTGTTTGTACCGGTATTTTTGGAATATCTCAGCACCGGACTGGTGCCCAGATTCCCGACGCTGATCGCCTGCGGATTTATACTGTTAGCGGGGATCCAGTCCTTTTTCTCCGGCATGATGCTGGAGGTTATGGCAGCCAAGGACCGTAAGGATTTCGAGTACCGTCTGAATCGTGTACATGGGGAACATCAGGAACGTAAGGGATTATAATATGCGGGAGACGAGAATGCTTCCCAGACGCAAAGGCGCTGTACTGCTTTGTGTTCTGGGATGTCTGTTTGTATTTTTTGCAAAAACCGAAAAAGATCTGGCAGCAAATGGGAACATTCTGTGGACTGCCGGCTATGTGGGAAGCACTCTGGTGTGGTCTGTAATTTTAGGATGTCTGCTGGGAATGGCGGGAACCTGGGGGATCTACCGGGTGGCGGAGCGTCCGGCGCACAGCAGGCGTGACGCAGACAGCTCCCGGAAGAGCACGGTATACGATAGAATCGCCGCATGGATACAGAACCGCTCCGGCGGACAGGTATTCCTGGGAAGCCTTCTGTTACTGTTACTTGCATGGCTTCCGGTATATCTGGCGTATTATCCGGGGATCTGTGCCTATGATGCGCCGGTGCAGACCGGACAGATCATGGAACATTATTATTTTGATCATCACCCCATTGTCCACACCCTGCTTTTACAGGGAATGTTGTGGCTGGGTTCTCATATCTTCGGCAGTGTCAATGCGGGCATGGCGTTCTATACGGCAGTACAGATGTTACTGTTAGCGGGCAGCATGGCGTACGGCATGTGGGTATTGCACAGAAGAAAAGCCCCGGCGGGCGCGCAGCTGATCGTACTTTTGCTTGGAATGTTTTTCCCGTTCCAATGGTACATGAGTGTCAGCATGACCAAGGACACTGTGTTCAGCGCGTTTTTATTGTTACAGCTGGTGAGCCTTACGGATCGTACATGAGTGTCAGCATGACCAAGGATACTGTGTTCAGCGCGTTTTTATTATTACAGCTGGTAAGTCTGACGGATCTTCTCATGGAGGACCGCAGGAGTGTCCGTCCCGGGATCCGGGATCTGTTGTTCGGAATCGGAACCATAGGAATGATTTTGTTTCGGAATAACGGAAAATATGCTATGATCGTATTGTTGGCTTTTGTATTCCTGATGTTCTGTTTCGGGAAAAAAGCAAGGAAGCTCTGGGGAAGGTTACTTGTGGTTAGCACGGTGGCTTTCGGCGTAGGGCTTTTTGTGCTGTCTGCGACATTTACTCTGACCCATGCGGAGCAGGGAGATAAACGGGAAATGTTAAGCATGCCGATCCAACAGCTGTCCCGGTGCATGATCTATCACGGCGGGGTGGGAGCCCTGGCGGAGGATGACGGCACCATGTCGGAGCAGGATCGGGCGCTGATCAATGATTTTATCCTGGATGAAGCGTATCGGGACTACGATCCGGGGATCGCGGATCCGGTAAAGCGCCATACCAACACGTATGTAGTAAGATATCGTTCCGGCGAGTTTATAAAGACCTATCTGCATCTGTTAGGAACTTATCCGGGAGATATGATCAATGCCGGACTGGCGGTGGATGCCGGTTTCTTATCCCCGTTTGATACGACCCATGCCACGGTGAACCAGACGGGAGAGGAAAAGGGACTGGGCTATGTGCAGACCCGCTGGGATGAAGGCGTGTTAAATGAAAGAGGTATCTATAAAGACAGCAAATTCCCCTGGCTGTATGAACGGCTGGAGAACTGGGCGGAGGAGAATGGGTATCTGCGGATCCCGGTGTTTAAATACATTTTCGTGCCGGGAAGCTATCTGTGGCTGTATCTGGGACTGGCAGCAGTACTGATCATCACAGACAGGAAGCGCTTCTGCCTGCCCCTGATCATCGTAGGGGCTTATTACGGCACGATGCTGTTGGGACCGACGGTGCAGATGCGTTATGTCTACCCGGTGATGCTGTCGCTGCCGCATCTGTTGGCGCTGTTAGGAAAGACGAAGAGCAGCGGGATAATGGAAAAGGAAATGGAACCAACCGAAGAATTCAGATAGGACAATAGACGGAATGGACAAGCTGATCATAGGCGCGGGTCTGTATGGACTGTATGCCGCGCTGTATTGTGCAAAAAGAGGGCAGCAGGTGGAAGTGCTGGAGATCGAGAAGGCACCTTTTACCAGAGCCACATATATTAACCAGGCGAGAGTACACATGGGGTACCACTATCCCCGTTCCCTGTCTACCGCCATGAAATCGGCGGGGTATTTCAAACGTTTTGTGGAGGACTATTCCTTCTGCATTCATACATCGTTTGAGCAGATCTATGCCACTTCCGCACATTTTTCCTGGACGGATGCGGCGGAATTTTTGAAATTCTGTAAGGACGGCGGGATCCCCTGCAAGGCACTTCCGGTGGAAGAATATTTTCAGCCGGGACTGTGTGACGGTGCGTTCCTCACGGAGGAATACACTTATGACGCCCATATCCTGCGGGATTA
>CAVJMX010000021.1:29002-30567 GCA_963650795.1 Bacteroidales bacterium H4 | reverse complement strand
TTTACCGTGATGGACGGTCCCTTTTTCTCCATCATGCCCTTTGGCAAGACGGGGTACCATTCCCTGACTTCGGTGACATTTACACCCCATAAGACCAGCTATGATACTACGCCTAAGTTCCCCTGTGTGGGACAGGACGGGAATATCTGCCGGAACGGATGGCTGGGCAACTGCAACGACTGTCCGGGCAGACCGGAGAGCGCCTGGGAGTATATGTCCACACTGGCGAGAAAATATCTGCGGGAAGAGTACGGCTTCAGCTATGAGAAATCTCTGTTTTCCATGAAGCCGATCCTGAAGGCATCGGAGATCGACGATTCCAGACCCACCGTGATCCGGGCGATTTCCACAGAGCCCACATTTATCAGTGTACTGTCGGGGAAGATCAACACCGTATACGATCTGGATCCCTATTTAGAGTGAGACATAGAGAAAAGCTATGGAGAAGAAAGTAATGCAAAATCAAGTGATTCTGAATAAAGAAAAAAATTTCGTATCCTGCGTGCTCTATCTGCATAACGATGGCGCAAACATCCGGGATTTCCTGAAAACGGTCTGCGGCACCATGGAAGAAAATTTTGAAAAATATGAGATCGTCTGTGTCAATGACTGCTGCATGGACAACACCATAGAAGAGATCCATAAATTCCTGGAGGAGAGCGGCACCCGCCATGTGGTAAGTATGATCAATCTAAGCTTTTACCAGGGCGTGGAGATGGCGATGAATGCCGGAAGAGATCTGGCGGTGGGAGATTTCCTGTTTGAGTTCGACAAATGTCTGCCGGATTTTGAACCGTCCCTGATCATGGAGGTATACCGCAGAGCCCTGGAAGGCTACGATGTGGTGGCAGCGGCACCGAAACACGATGTGGCGTTTACCTCCCGTCTGTTCTACGCGGTATATAATCTGGGAAGCCGCAACACGCACAAGCTGCGCCAGGAGAGATTCCGCATCATCTCCCGCCGGGCGGTGAACCGTGTGAACCAGATGAACGCTTACATCCCTTACCGTAAGGCAATGTACATGAACTGCGGACTGAAAGCGGACACGCTGGTCTATGATAATAAAAAACTGACAAACGGCGGCAGGAATCGAGAGGAACGCAGTACCCGCAGCAGCCTGGCGTTGGATACGCTGATCATATTTACGAATGTACTGGAGAAATTTTCCATGCTGGTGAGCGTGATCCTGTTCTCTGTGATGGTGATCATGTTCGGCTGGATCGTGTATTCCATTTTCAGCACGGTACGCCCCGTGGAAGGCTGGATGAGTCTGATGACGCTGATCTCCTTTGGATTTTTCATGATGTCTGTGATGCTGACACTGATCTTCAAATATCTGTCGGTGATCCTGAACATGAGCTTTAAGAGACAGCGCTATGTAATAGAAGGAGTGGAAAAACTGACAAAATGATGTTTACGATTATTTTTCCGGTATTAAATGAGCGGCTGCGCTTAGAGAGCGGTGTGACCCGCACGGTGGAATATCTGCGGAAGATTGCTTTTGAAGATTATGAGATCATCATCGTGGACAACGGTTCCGAGGATGAGACACCGCAGATCGC
>CAVJMX010000021.1:15493-28557 GCA_963650795.1 Bacteroidales bacterium H4 | reverse complement strand
CTGGATTATCCCGTGGAATGGCAGGAAGACTATAATACGACGGTAAAAGTATTTAAGACCATCTGTAATTATCTGGTGCAGATCGCCAGACTGTTTAATGAATTTTATATCAGGAAACATATTTAGAAGGATAGAAGTATTTTAGAAAGAAGGATGAAACAATGGCACATATTAAGAGAATCGACCTGACAAGAGATGTGGCAGCCCATGCGGATGCCTACAGAGAAGCCATTGAAAAGGTCTGCAGGGAGGCGGCTTTTTCCGGAGGAAAATACGCCGATGCGTTTGATAAAGAGTTCGCCGCATATGTGGGAAGCAAATACGCCAGCGGCGTGAACAACGGCACTTCCGCATTGCATCTGGCGATGTTAGCCCTGGGCGTGGGACCGGGAGATGAGGTCATCGTACCCGCCAACACCTACATCGCTACGGCATGGGGCGTCAGCTACACCGGAGCCACACCGGTATTTGCGGACTGCACCCCGGATACCTGGGAGATCGATCCTTCCGTACTGGAAGCGAAGATCACGGAGAAGACGAAGGGAATCATCGGCGTGCACCTCTACGGACAGCCCTTTGATTACGCAGGAGTATGCAAGATTGCAGACCGTCACGGTCTGTTCGTGGTGGAAGACTGTGCCCAGGCGCACGGCGCCCAGTTCGAGGGTAGAAACGTGGGAACCCTGGGAGACCTGGCATGCTTCAGCTTTTATCCCGGGAAAAATCTCTATGCCTTCGGAGAGGGCGGCAGCGTCACCTGTGAAAAAGAAGAATACTATAAGCATATCGACCGTTTGAAAAATCAGGGCTGTGATGTGCGTTACTATCACGATGAGATCGGATATAATTACAGACTGGAAGGGCTGCAGGGTGCGGTGTTAAGCGTCAGCTTACAGTACCTGCCGGAGTGGACGAAGAGACGGCAGGAGATTGGACACCGCTATATCCGGGAGATCACGAACCCGCTGATTACCATGCAGCGGCATCCGGAGAATACCACACCGGTATTCCACCTGTTTGTCATTACGGTTCCGGATCATGAGGACTTTATCCGGTATATGGCGGAGCATGATGTGGAATGCAACATGCACTATCCGGTTCCCTGCCATTTACAGAAGGCATATGCGGACTTAGGATATCATCCCGGAGACTGCCCCAATGCAGAATACCTGGCAGGGCACTGCGTGACACTGCCGCTGTTCCCTGAGATGCGGGAAGAGGAGATCCAGAGAGTCATTGATCTGTGCAATGGCTACAGACAGTAAGGAGATTACAATGCAGACAACAGAAGCAATTTCCGCCCGCTACCGGGATACGGACGCCGGGATCTATCTGCGGCTCATGACCTATGAGGATACGGACCGGATCGTGGCATGGCGTAACAGTGATGCGGTACGTAAAAACTTCATCTACCAGGCACTTTTTACCAGGGAGTCTCATGAGAACTGGATCCGGACCCATGTGGAGACCGGGGATGTGGTGCAGATGATCATCTGCGATCTGGAAGGAGACAAGCCCCTGGGATCGGTCTATATCCGGGATATCGACAGGCACCATAACAAGGCGGAGTACGGCATCTTCATCGGAGAGGCATCCGCCAGAGGACGTGGCATCGGCACAGCGACGGCGAAGCTGATGTTACGGTACTGCTTTGAGACGGAAAAGCTGCACAGAGTCTATCTGCGGGCATTATCGGATAACCTGCAGGCGATCCGCAGCTATGAGAAAGCGGGATTTGTCAGAGAAGGGCTGTTAAAGGACGATGTGTGTATCGACGGCGTATACCGTGACATCGTATGGATGGCAGCTGTCAATGCGGCAAAGTAAAAAGGAGCAAACAACAGAATGGACAACATAAAAAAAGTAAGTTTTGTGATTCCCTGCTATCGTTCGGAACACACGCTGCCACATGTGGTTGCGGAGATCCGGGAGACCATGCAGAGACTGACACAGTATACCTATGATATTTATCTGGTGAACGATGCATCGCCGGACAATACCATGGGAACGATCCGGGAACTGTGTGAAAAATACGAAAATATCAAAGGCATCGGCTTTGCCAGAAACTTTGGACAGCATGCGGCACTGATGGCGGGGCTCAGGCATTCCGACGGCGACTACGTGGTGTGCCTGGATGACGATGGACAGACTCCGGCAGACGAGGTGGATAAGCTTTTGCAGAAACTGGATGAGGGGTATGACGCGGTGTATGCCAGCTATGAGCATAAGCAGCACTCCGCCTTCCGGAATCTGGGCAGCAAGGTAAATGAGCTGATGACCCGTATGATGTTGAATAAGCCCGCGGATCTGTATATTTCCAGCTATTTTGCGGTAAAGCGGTTCGTAGTGGAGGATATGATCCGCTATGAGAATTCCTACCCTTATGTCATCGGACTGGTGCTTCGCGCGACCAAGAATATCACCAATGTGCCGGTATGCCACAGAGAGCGGGAAGAGGGCAGCTCCGGCTACACGCTGAAAAAGCTTTTGGGACTGTGGTTCAACGGATTTACGGCATTTTCCGTGAAACCGTTACGGATCGCTACGTCTTTGGGCGTGGGCTGCGCAGGACTCGGTTTCCTCTACGGAATCTACACGATCATCAAGCGGCTGGTGAATCCGAATGTGCCTATGGGATTCAGTGCGCTGATGGCGGCGTTAGTATTTTTCGGCGGCATGATCATGATCATGTTAGGGCTGATCGGGGAATACGTGGGTCGTATCTATATCAGTATGAATAATTCACCCCAGTATGTGATTCGGGAGAAGATCCATCTGGAGGACGAGGATAATAGATGATGAAAAAAACGCAATTTACGGACTGGTGGAAACAGGATAAGAGGTATATGACCTTGTTAAAGGCAGTGCTGATGGCGCTGCTTCCCGTAGTATGCTGTCTGGTACGGACGGCGGCGGAGGGCAGGAGCATCGGGCAGGTCTATCTGCCGTCCTCGGAATGGAACGATGAGCTGTTTTATTTTAAACAGGTGGAAGGTATCGTAAATTACGGATTCCCGAGAGGATTTTTCGGATTCAATGAGAGCCATGCCCTGCAGCTTTCGTTTGCGGCATGGAGCCCGGTACTGGTATTCCCCTGGATCCTGTGGGGACTGCTCTTCGGCTGGAATCTCATGTCCCCGGTGATCTGCAATATTGTCCTGCTGACTGTTACCATGTTCGTATTTGTATGGCTGGTGAAGCCCACCTGGAAGCAGTTGGGAATCTTAACGGTACTGTTCAGTCTCTATACGCTGTTTACCAGATATATGCTGTCCGGCATGCCGGAGGTGATCTGTTTCAGCATGCTGATCCTGTTCTACGGACTGGCAATTTCCTATCTGAAGCGGGAGACGAAAGGCAAGCTCATTGCCATGTTCGTCATCTCGGTACTGTTAACGCTGATGCGTCCGTATATGGTGTTATTCCTGTTGCTGGCATGTTTTTTCTGGATTCGTAAAAAAAATAAAGCCGGTTGGATCGGGTCAGTGCTCATCCTTATGGTGACGGGAGTTGCCTATGCGCTGATCAAACATTATCTGGGGGCGGAATATTTTACTCCGCTGTTTTACACGGACTGGATCACCACCTTTTTCACCGATGGGATCGGCGCAGGCTTTAAGAATTTCTTCGGAACTCTCCACTGGAAAGGGCTGGAGTTCTACAGACACTGTATCGCCGGAGTGAAGAACGGACTGGCTTCCGGAGCCTTTTTTGACGGATATCTGTTACTGTTGGCAATCCTGCTGGTGCAGAGCGCGTTGGACGTCCGGACATACCGCAGGAAAAAGGAGACCGAGCTGAAAAATCAGCTGATCATCGAGGTACATTTTGCCTTAAGTCTGATTGCCATGCTGTTTGCGCATCTGCTGATGTACAAAATGGTGGAAGGCAGTAAGCATTTCCTGACATTTATTGCGGCGGGAATTTTCATCGTAAGTATGCTGCAGACCAGATATTATAAAAAAGCGGTGCTTTTGGGAGCAGCATTCCTGTATCTGTACAGCTATAAGGCTGTGGAGCCTTACGATTATCAGGTTCCTTATGTGACAGAGGATAGACAACAGCAGGTGGAATACTGGCAGCAGATCTTTGACGAGAACCTGACGCTGAAGACGGAAAATGTACCGAATTACGACAATGTGATCATCTGGACCTTCGGGGATGAGACACCGGAGGGCAATCAGAATCTGAAATGGCAGCTGTTATACAGTGCGCCGAAGGGCTTCGGCATCAGCTGCTGTGAGAGAGAATATATTCTGGAGCATCTGACAGAGCTTCAGAGCAAATACCTTGCCACCGTAAGCGGCGGCGAGATCGATGAACTGTGCAGTGCCGAGGGCTACGAAGAGATCGGCAGAGATGCGGATATGGTGCTGTATCGCAGGTATTAAAGACAGTAATTAAGAGGAAACGGAAAGGCAGTAAGACTCCATGGAGACATGTAACAGACAGCAGGACAATTTCATACAGACGAAAATGTGGACGCTGCTGTGGCACGGGCTGCCGATAGCGGCACTGGTGATCTGGGGAGCCTTCTGCATCACCAATAATCTATGGTATGACGAGGCGTATTCGGCTTCCATGGTATCTCTTCCCTGGAAGCGGCTGATCTATATCACGGCAACGGATGACCATTCTCCGTTTTATTATGTATTGTTAAAGCTGTTCTATCATTTATGCGGCGGAGGTATGCATTTCTGGGCATTGAAGCTGATGTCCGTCGTATTCATGCTGGGCTATATGCTGCTGGGGAAATATTACGTGGCGAAGCTGTTTGACCGGAAAATCTCAGTGTACTTTATGACATTTTCCCTGCTGATGCCGATCTTCAGTGTGCAGGCGGGCAATGTGCGGATGTATGCGGTGGCACTGTTTTTCCTGACGCTGACCGGACTTTCCGCGTATGATATTTTCCGGGATGCCACCCGAAAAAAGTGGATCGTGTTCTGCCTGGCGAGCATCTGTACGGTGTATTGTCATACCTTTGCACTGATTCAGACCTTTCTTTTCTACGGTCTGTTCTTTCTTACGATCCTGATCTGTCATAAAAAAGAGCTGATCAAGGGATTTTTTATCTCCGGATTTACGGTGGCGATCATGTTCTCCCCCTGGCTTGCGGTGACGATTCGGCAGTTTGTCCTGCGGATGCGTTACGACGACGGTTCTACCGCTGAACTGGCAACTTTGAATTCGGTGATGGATTATTGTAAGGAATGGTTCTCCGCAGTGGAGACTCCCATCGGTATCGTGGTGCTGCTTGGAATCGCATTGTGCCTGGTATTGAGTTACGGTGCGGTGGACTGGGTGAGACAACATAAGAATGCCGCCCCTGCTATCGGTGCCGCGACCTTTGCGCTGACCGCCATCGTGGGAGGCGTGATCTCCGCTACGATCAACAACTGCTTCATGGGACGTTATGCGTTCCCGGGCATGGGATTTGTCATGCTGTGGTATGCGGTGGGATTTGCACAGATTGTGGAAAACGCCGGGGAGAAGAGCAGAAAATGGTGGATTGCGGGGATCCTTGGAGCTGCCGGGTTGTGCTTTGTACTGCAGTATGCTTCCGAGATCCGTCTGGAATATGATCAGGGACTTAAGACTTACGAGAACTTTATAGAGACCGAAGTCACGGACAATGATGCGATCATCGGACCCTATACGCATACCATTTTCCTGAATGTCTACCACCCGGATCTGCAGTATTATCTGGTGGGATATAAGTTATACAGTCTTCCTTTTGTCAATACGGAAGCCCTGATGGAGTACAGCCAGCTGGATTCCTATGAGAATCTCTGGTATATCTGTTTCAAGGGCGGCGAGCCGGATTCCGTGGAGGATGGTTATAATTATGAGGTGGAGCTGGAATTCCATTATATGTACTATGATTTTGTGATCTACCGCCTGGAGAGAAAGACTGCGGAATAGAGGATTGACAGCATGAACAGTAAGAAATGGACCGGATATATCAAAAAATTCACACAGAACCGTATTTTTATGGGAATCCTGCTGTTTGCAGCAGTGTGTGCCTACGGCTATAAAGTGATCAATGTCACTATCGGCATCGACGATACTCCCTCGCTTTACTATTTTGAAGAGGGACTGATCGCCATTGTGGGGCGGTGGGTATTATTTCTGCTGAACAAAGTGGTGACACTGGCACAGTTTCTGCCCTTTGTGACGGATTTTGTCGCGGTATGTCTGCTGGTACTGGCGGCAATTGTCTGGACGGCGCTGTTCTATTCGGTGATGGGAGAGAAGATCCCGGTGGTGGGCTATGCTTTTTTTGCCGCAATCTTTGTGTCCAGTCCGCTGATCAGTGAAGTGTTTACGTATTTTCTGCATAACGGCATTGCCATCGGCTATCTGTGCTGCGGCATCAGTCTGTGCTGCGTGCGGGAATGGCAGGAGAATCGCAGCGGAAAAAATAAGTGGCAGCAGGCACATGTGGGCTATATGGCGCTTGCCGCAGTATTTTTATGGATCGCCATGGGATGCTACGAATCCTTTACGATATTATGGCTTGCCGGTTTACTGTTGTTATTACTGACAGAGAGAATTGCTCTTGGAACCGGGAAAAAGGACCCGACCGGGAAGAGAGGTGTTTTCCTCACCCTGGTGGGAGGAGCCGTGACGGCTCTGGTGGCAGTGATCCTCAGAAGCCTGATGATCGTCGTTCTGACGAAGGCATTCCATCTGGAATATTTACAGGGAGAAGCGGTGCAGCGTTCCGTGACGGAGATGTTAGGCTGGATGTTCCAGCCCGGAGCCTTCAGCGAGCTGGCTATGATCCTGAAGAGAACTTTTGTATTATACGGCGTGTTTGCTTATGCATATCTGCCGATCCGTATCTTCGTGCTGGCAGCGGTCATCATTACGGTGGTGGCGCTGGTGCGTGCAGTGCGGGGGAGAGATCTGTGGGCACTGGTACTTCTGCCGGCAGCGTATCTGGCAGCATTTTCCTTATTGTTTATCGAGGGCAAGGCAACCTTGTACCGTTCGGCACAGTTTTTACCCATCTTCTGTGGCTATGGCGCGCTGTTATTTGCCTATGGCATCTGGAGCCTTACGGCAAGGATCGGATGGGGCATGCGAAGAAAGCTCATCCTGGGAGTACGGGGGATTGCGGTGGCAGTGCTGTTCGTGATCACATGGAACCAGTGCATGGATATGACGAAATGGTTCTATATAGACAGACAGAAATACGAGGCTGCCGTGAAGACGGTGGACCAGATCGCCCTGGATCTGGAACGGAGTTTTGACACCTCCAAACCGGTGGTATTTACGGGCAATTATGAGATCCCCTACAGCATTATTCAGGATGCCTATGTGGGATACGGAACAGAGACGTATTGGAAGATGAAACGGATCACAGACAGGATCGATCCGGATCTTCTGGACAAATACAACCGCGGCTCCAAGGGCGTATGGGTGGCACAGACCCCGGCGTTGTCCGTCATTGAATGGGGACGGTATGCCTTTGATAACGATGCGGAGCTGGTGAAATTTTTCGCCATGCACGGACATACGATCGTGCCTCTTTTAGATGGCAGTCTGTATGCGGAGGCGGAAGCACAGTCCGTGGATCTGCCGGAGTACCCGAAAGAGGGCTATATTGTGGATCAGGGGGACTATATCATCGTGCATTTTTAGAGCCGAAATCTTAAAATTTCATAAGATTTTTTACGGATTCGGAAAAGTGTGATATAGTTACAATAAAAAATAAAAGAGACTGACTATGAAAGATAGAATCTATATATGTCACACCTACTATCATGTATATGTGACTTTTTTGAAAGAGTTGAAATTGCGTGCCGAGGCAGATCCTGCGAAGGAAGTGGGGGCTGCTACTTTAGTGCTGTCTAAAATGTCCAATAACTTCGAGAATCTGAAGTCCCGTGTGGAAAGCACCGGTTTATTTGAAGAAGTGCTGGAATTCGATGAAAAGCGGGAGGACTTTTTCCCGGAGCTTGCAAAATACCGCGAGGATACCGGAAGCTTTCTGGGGAATCTGAAGAACCGCATCCGGTTTACCAAGGAATATGCCAGACTGGAAGCTCCTTACGTGCCGGTGAACCTGAAGGAATATAAGGATATCTATGTCTATTGCGATTCCGATCCGATCGGCTATTATCTGAATCAGAACCGGATCCGCTACCATGCGGTGGAGGACGGACTGAACTGTCTGAAGAATTTCGATGCGGCGAGATATGACAACCGCGGACATTTTAAGATCAAGGCATTTTTATCCATGTATCTGAATCTGATCTTCGTGCAGAACGGGTACGGAAAATACTGCATGGATATGGAAGTCAATGATATCTCTGCGATCCGTTATCCCTGTCCGAGGTACATCGAAGTACCGAGAAAGCCTATGGAGGAACGGCTGACCGCGGAGGACAAGCAGCTGATCCTGCAGGCATTTGTGAGAAATAAAGAAGAGCTGGAACGGCAGATCGCTGAGAGCAGCAAGGTGGGGGACAAGATCCTGATCCTCACAGATCCTTTATGTGAGCTGGATGTGCGGGAACAGATCTTCCGGGATATTATTAAAATGTATGAAAAAGAGGGAACGATCTTCTTAAAGCCTCATCCCAGAGACAATCTGGATTACCGGAAGCTTTTTGCGGAGTATCCCCAGTTTGATGCGTCCATGCCCATGGAGATGCTTAACTTTTTCCCGGGGCTGCGGTTTAAGAAAGTAGTTACCGTGTTTACGGAAGTGAAGGGGCTGCCTTTCGCGGACGAAGCAGTGCGTCTGGGAGCGGATTTCATGGATGCCTATGAGGATCCTCTGATCCACAGACAGAACGAACAGATATAAGTCAGAGATAAGTTTGGAGACGGTCTATGTTACAGATAATCAAGAAATTACGAGTCCTGCTGGATAAAAAACAGAAGAGAACCATGGTGGGACTGATCTTCCTCATGGTGATCAGTGCGTTTTTACAGACTGCCGGTGTGGGAATGCTGGTGGAGGTCATGCAGATCGTCATCGATCCCGAGGCGGTACAGCACAGCCGGGTGGCGGAAGCCTGCTATGAGATCCTGGGGGTGGAAAGCTACCGGACCTTTTCGATCATAGTCATGGTGGTGTTGATCCTGGTATTCGTGGTGAAGAACCTGTTTACTTATGTGCAGCAGAAGCTGACATTATCCTTTGTCTATACGAACCAGTTCCGCACTTCCGAGCGTATGATGCGCAACTATCTGCGCCGGGGCTATGAATTCTATCTGAATGCGGACACCGCCGTGGTACAGCGCAGTATCACCTCGGATGTGAATAATATGTATGCACTGATTCTGGCACTGTTACAGCTGCTGTCCGACAGCGTGGTGTCACTGTTCGTCATCAGTTACTGCTTTATCTCCAGCGGTACCATGACGATCCTGATGGCAGTGGTGCTGTTAGTGCTCATGTGGGTCATCAAGCGGGTGCTGAAGCCCATTATGTATAAAGCGGGTAAGGACAATCAGGACTATTACAGCGGTCTGTTCAAATGGATCTCCCAGACGGTACAGGGCATCAAGGAAGTGAAGATCTCCGCCAAGGAGCAGTACTTCGTATCCGAGTACCGTAAGTGCGGTAAAGGCTATGTGGATGCGGTACAGCGCTACAGCCTGTACAATCAGGTGCCGAAGCTGTTGATTGAGACGGCGTGTGTTGCCACCATGGTAGGCTATATGATCTTCCTGGTAGCTACGGGTGTGCCTACGGAGAATATGCTGACAGTGTTCGGAACCCTGGCAGCTGCGGCAATCGTATTGCTGCCCTGTGTGAACCGCATTAACAATCAGATCAACTCCATTGCGTATTTTGAGCCGTTTTTCATGGGCGTCAGCGACAACTTACAGGATGAGATCAACGGACAGAACATTGATATGTCCTTCGCTACCGATGAAGAGGAAAAGCTGGATGTGAAAGACTGCATCGAGATGAAAGACATTACGTATGCTTATCCCAACACAGAGCGTCTGATCTTCGACCATGCGGATCTGAAGATCCCGGTGGGCGCATCGGTAGGTATCGTAGGTACCTCCGGCGCGGGAAAAAGTACCGTGGTGGATATTCTGTTAGGACTGTTAGAGCCCAGCACGGGACGGATCTATGCCGACGGCGTGGATGTAAAAGAGCCCGGCAATTACCGGAAATGGCTGAAAAATATCGGCTATATTCCGCAGATGATCTTCATGCTGGATGACACCATCCGCAAAAATGTGGCATTCGGTGTGCCCGAGGATAAGATCGATGAGGACAGACTGTGGGAAGTGTTGAAGGAAGCGCAGTTAGATGAATTCATCAAGACCCTGCCGGAAGGCTTGGAGACAGGTATCGGTGAGCGGGGCATCCGCCTCTCCGGCGGACAGAGACAGCGTATCGGTATCGCCAGAGCGCTGTACAACGATCCGGAGGTACTGATCTTAGACGAGGCGACTTCCGCACTGGATAACGATACGGAAGCAGCCATTATGGAGTCTATCAACAGACTGCACGGCCGCAAGACACTGATCATCATCGCCCACAGATTACAGACCATTGAAAAATGTGACATTGTCTACCGGGTAGAAGACGGCAGAGCAAAAATCGAACGGGGAAGCTTATAAGCCTATGAGTAAAAAACTGAGCATCATCGTACCCGTCTACAATATGGCGGCGGAGGGAAAACTGAATTATTGCCTGGACAGCCTGGTGGGGCAGACCATCCGGGGAAAATATCCCTATGAGATCCTCTGTGTGGATGATGCTTCCACAGACGAATCCTTAGAGATCCTGTTAGACTATCAGAAGCGTTATCCGGAACTGATCTGTGTGATTCCCAATGAGGTGAATCTGCGCCAGGGCGGTGCAAAAAATGTGGGACTGCAGAACGCAGAGGGCGAGTGGATCGGCTTCATTGACAGCGACGACTGGGTGTCCCCGGACTATTACGAAAAGCTCCTTGCAAAAGCGGAAGCAACCGGGGCGGATCTGGTGGGCTGCGATTACAGTCTGGTGGATCATCATACCTTTGAAGTCGGCAAAGTCATTGTCAATAACACGCCGGATCAGACCGGAGATCTGACGAAGGAAAAGCATGAGAGACTGTTCATGCGTCCCGGCAGCATGGTGCTGAAAATTTATAAACATAGCGTGATCCGGGAGAACCACCTGGATTTCCCGGAACATATTTTCTACGAAGATAACTGTGCAGGTCCCTTATGGAGCCTGTACTTTCGACGTTTTGAGAGAGTGGAGGAACCGCTGTATTATTATTACCAGCATGCGGTATCCACGGTACATCATATCACGGAAGCCAAATGCAGGGATCGTATGAAAGCAGCGGAGCTTCTATATACGGAATGCGAGAAAAGAGGGTTCCTTGCGGAATACAGAGAGCAGATCGAATACCGTTTTACGGAGCTGTATTATGCCATCACTTTATTTTCTTATATGAGCGGCGTGAAGCAGCCGAAGCTGTCTTTTGTAAAAGAGTTACGGCAGGGAACGGAGAAACATTTCCCGGAATTTGACCGGAACAAATATTATCTGGAATATACCGGACCGGAGGAGCGCAAGATGATCGCCATGCAGAAAGAGAGCGATCTGAAATTCTATCTCTATTACCGGATACGGCAGTTCGTGTGGAAATTACGTTCGGGAGGAACGAAGAAATGAGCAGATTAGCAATTATCACCGCCAGAGGCGGAAGCAAGAGGATCCCTCATAAAAATATCAAAGAATTCTGTGGAAAGCCGATTCTGGCATACTCCATCGAGGCAGCGCTGAACAGCGGACTGTTTGACCATGTGATGGTGTCCACGGACGATGAGAAAATAGCGGAAATTGCAAAAAAATACGGCGCGGAAGTCCCCTTTTTCCGGAGTGAGGCGACCTCCGGTGACTTCGCGACCACGAATGACGTGTTGGCGGAAGTACTGGCAGAGTATGAGAAGCGGGGTATGCATTTTGATGTGGCATGCTGTATTTATCCTACAGCTCCGTTCGTAACGGCGGGGAAGCTGAAAGCAGCTGTAGAGCAGTTGGAAGCAAGCGATGCGGACACCCTGATCCCGGTAGTCAGCTTTTCCTATCCGCCCCAGCGTGCCATGGTGGTGGAAGAGGAGCGGCTGGTATTCAAGTATCCGGAGTATCTGGACAGCAGATCCCAGGACTTACAGCCCCATTACCATGATGTGGGACAGTTCTATGTCTTCCGCACGGAGCGGTTCGCGGTAAATAAGAAGCTGATGGTGGGCAATATCCTGCCCCTGATCGTATCGGAACTGGAAGTACAGGATATTGACAACCTGACGGACTGGAAGATCGCAGAGATGAAATACCGTCTGATGACGGAGCAAAAATAATCCCGGAGGGATCTGAGACTATGGCAGCAGGCAGACTGGCAGTATTATCCAATGTAAATATGAATATGGTGATCCGTATGCTGCAGAAGCAGGCAGAGGTCTATGAGGCGGAAGGCTACGGCAATGAGCTGGGAGTACTGTTAAACCCGGCTTCTTCCTATCATGCATTTGGGGCGGATATTACGTTTCTGATCCTGGATCTGGCGGAGCTGCTGGAACATGATTTCGAGCCGCAGACGGCAAAGGAACGGATCGAGGGCTGGTTTCGGACGTTGGACGGATGCCTGCCGGAGCACGGCATTTTCTATATCTCCGATGCCTATCTGTGGGCGGTGGAGCTGGCTGTGCTGGCGGATCCGGAGCGTAAGCAATGCTTAGAGAGCCTGTGGAGTACGGAACTGCAGGCACTTTGCAGCAAGCATGGAAACGTGCGGATATTCCCTTACCGGAGCCTGATCGAGAGCCAGGGAGAGGGGAAGGCTTTTTCCCTGAAAATGTGGTATATGGGCAAGGTGCTGCTTGGCATGGAGACACAGTCTCTGCTGGCAGAGAAGATAAATTTTTATGCAAAACTGGAATACCGGACCCCGAAAAAGGTGCTGGTGTTAGACCTGGACAATACGCTGTGGGGCGGACTTGCCGGAGAGGCAGACCATACGCCGGTGCAGCTGTCGGAGGATCACGGCGGACTGGCATATAAGAATCTGCAGCGGGTGTTGAAG
>CAVJMX010000021.1:0-15393 GCA_963650795.1 Bacteroidales bacterium H4 | reverse complement strand
TCTTGTCATTGCCTCTAAAAATAACGAAGCGGATGCCATGGAGATCTTAGAACATCATCCCCATATGGTGCTTCGCCCGGAGGATTTTGCAGCCCGAAGGATCAACTGGGACCCGAAGCCGGACAGCATCCGGGCGATGGCGCAGGAGCTGAACCTGGGAACGGATGCCTTCGTCTTTTTTGATGACAGCGAAGCGGAGCGGGAAATGATGCGGCAGATGCTGCCGGAGGTGACGGTGCCCGAGTTCCCGGACAGAGCCGAGGAACTGGCATCCTGCATGGTGGAGATTTACGAGACCTATTTTGCCCGGGCAGTGGTCACGAAGGAAGACCGTGAGAAAACGGCGCAGTATCGCGCAAATGCGGGAAGAAATGCCATGGCGAAGCAGGCGGTCAGCTTTGAAGATTATGTGAAAAAGTTAGAGATCTGTCTGATCCCGGTGGATCCGAAGGAGCATCTGGACAGACTGACACAGCTGTTCAATAAGACGAACCAGTTCAACCTGACCACGAGACGCTATACTACGGAAGAGATGCAAAGAATCGTAGAAGATGAGACCAAAAGAGTCTTTTTATATCAGGTGACGGATGTCTTCGGCGACAATGGAATCGTAGCCGCAGCGATCGTGGATACGGCGGGAGAGATTCCTGAGATCACGGATCTGGTCATGAGCTGTCGTGTCATGGGCAGGAATATTGAGAATGCGGTGATCGACCGGATCGAACAGCAGATGCTGGAAGAAGGATATGAGAAGCTCCGCGGCAGATATATCCCCACTGCGAAAAATAAGCCGGTGGAACAACTGTATGAAAAACTCGGCTATGAGAAGACGGACAGTACCACGGAGGGCGGCAGCTGCTATGAGATCACACTGGCGGCAAGACCTGAGAGACCCTACTGGTTAAAAGAGAATCTGTATGATTAAAAAGATTTGGAGACGGATATGAAAGAGAAGATTATCAAACTGATCGAAGAAGTATTAAAGGTTCCGGCAGGAACCATCACTGAGGATACCATGATCGAGGATGTGGAGCAGTGGGACTCCCTGGCACATGTCATGATCATCGGACAGCTGGAAGAGGAACTGGGCGTCAGCATTCCGTTAGATGAGGCAATTGAGTTAAAAGGAATGCGCGAACTTCTGGAAAAGGCAGGCTGCGAATGAGCGTTACATTAAGAAAAGTGACCGAAGGGGATCTGGAGCAGATCATGCGCTGGCGCATGGATCCGGACATTACCCGCTATATGAATACCGATCCGAAGCTGACCCTGGAGGGACAGAAAAAGTGGTTCGCCAATGTACAGCAGGATCCCGACGTCAGCTACTGGATTATCGAGATCGACGGCACGCCCGCCGGAGTCATCAATTACACAGGATTGACCAATCCGGATGGAGACCTGGGATGGGCTTACTACGTGGGTGAGAAAAAGCTGCGCAGCATTCAGGCAGCGTTAGCACTGGAAATGAGCATGTATGACCATGCGTTTCTGGACCTTGGGAAAAATGCGGTATACAGCGATGTATTTACCCTGAATCAGGGAGTCATTCAGCTGCATAAGATCTGCGGCTGTGAGGTCGTGGAAGAGAAAAAGGCACATGTGGTGAAAAACGGTGTCGCCTATGATGTGACTTACATGCGGATGACCGCAGAGCACTGGAAGCAGATCCGGGACAGCAAAAAGTACGAGCATATTGTATTCCCATAGAAAGGATGGATGGACGATGAACAAAGAGATCATGATCGGGAACCGTAAAATCAGTGAAGCTTCCCCTACTTTTGTAATCGCAGAGATGTCTGCGAATCATTTAATGGATTTTGACAGAGCCGTGGCGATCATGCAGGCAGCAAAGGACGCCGGCGCGGATGCTATCAAAATACAGACCTATACACCGGATACGATCACTTTGGACTGTGACGATCCCTGCTTCCAGATCACCCAGGGTACCATCTGGGACGGAACCACACTGCACAAACTGTATGAGACCGCCTATACTCCTTGGGAGTGGCAGCCGAAGCTGAAAAAGATCGCAGAAGACATGGGACTGATCTTTTTCTCTTCTCCGTTTGATCTGACCAGCATTGATTTCCTGGAGGAGATGGACGTACCCGTATATAAGGTGGCTTCCTTTGAAATCAACGACATTCCTTTTATCCGTAAGATCGCCCGTACCGGCAAGCCTATCATCATGTCCACCGGAATCGCTTATCTGGCAGATATTGAGCTGGCGCTGCGCACCTGTAAGGAAGAGGGCAACGAGAATGTGATCCTGTTAAAATGTACTTCCGCATATCCCGCACCTTATGAGGACATCAATCTGAAGACGATCCCGTCCATGAAGGAAGTCTTCGACTGCGTGGTGGGACTGTCCGACCATACCATGGGCTGCGCTGTGGCAGGAGCCGGTGTGGCACTGGGAGCCAAAGTGGTGGAAAAACATCTGACGCTGCGCAGAGCAGACGGCGGCGCGGATGCGGCATTCTCCATGGAACCGGAAGAATTTAAGGAAATGGTGGATCATATCCGCATGATCGAGAAGGCAGTGGGTAAGGTGACTTACGACCTGACCCCGAAGCAGAAAAAGAGCAGAGAGCATTCCCGTTCCCTGTTCGTGGCACAGGATATGAAGGCAGGGGATGTCTTTACCCCGGAGAATCTCCGGTCTGTGAGACCTTCCTGCGGACTGCATACGAAATATTATGAGGAACTGTTGGGCAAACGCATTACCAGAGATGCCAAATTGGGAACTCCCATGAGCTGGGATTTAGTAGATTTCACGGAGTAGTTTTATGTATTATTTTCGGGCGGATGGCAGTGCCGCCACGGGAGCAGGGCATCTGATGCGCTGTCTTACGGTGGCAGGGGAATTGCAGAAAAAGTTAATACCTCCGGAAGGGGTCTGCTTTCTGTGCGCGGAGGAGGCTTCCGCGGAACTCTTACGGAGTCGTAAAATGCCGGTGCAGGTCCTTAAGACAGATCCGACGGATCTGGAGGGAGAACTTCCGGCGCTGGAGACACTGCTTTTGGAGCAGGAATCTGTATTCCTGGTGGACAGCTATTATGTGACAGATGCGTATCTGTCGGGACTGAAGAAGTTCGGCAGAGTATTTTTACTGGATGACATGCAGCAGCATGCTTTTCCGGTGGATGGTGTGATCAATTACAATCTGTTCGCTTCTCCGGAGAAGTACCGGGAATTGTACGGCACCAAGATCCCACAGTATCTGGGGGCACCGTATGTGCCGGTGCGGCAGCAGTTCTGCGAGGCTTCCGCGAATTACCGGGTGGCAGACCGGGTGACGGATCTTCTGATTACTACGGGAGGCGGCGACAGAGACAATATTGCCGGAGAGATCTTAAGAGAATTATGCGAACGCCGCCTGAAGGACTGTGGGGTGCGGTATCATCTGGTGGTGGGGAGATTTAACCCCAACAGAGACCGCCTGGAGCAATATGCTGCAGAACATCCCGAGGTGATCTTACACTGTGATGTACAGGATATGGCGGGACTGATGGCACAGTGCCAGCTGGCGGTGACGGCAGGCGGCACCACGATCTATGAGCTGGCAGTCTTAGGCGTACCCTTTGTCTGCTTCTCTTATGCGGAGAACCAGGAGGGACTGACGGAATGGATCGGTAAGCAGGGAACCGCCGGATATGCGGGAGCCTGGCACTATGCAAAGGAACAGACCCTGGAACAGATCGGTGCCTGGTGTGCGAAGGCATATGAAGACCTGTCGGTGAGGCAGAAGGCTTACGAAGCGGACGACGGTCAGGGAGCGGCAAGGATCGCACAGATACTTCTGTCGGCACAACGATGAAAATAAGAAAAGATAAGGAAATATAAGAATCGCATTAAGAATATTAGGTATATGAAAAAAAACGGGAGCATACAAGGGAAAACTTTATATGGTATCGTAGCGGCAGTCCTGTTCGTGGTACTGCTGTTGCTGTTTTTCCCGGGGGATCGGGAGTATCTGAGGATTCCCTATGATGTAGTGTTCCTGGGAGACAGTGTCTACGGTCTGTGCCGGGACGAAACATCCATTGCCGCAAAGCTGCAGGACAAGACGGGCTTAAAATGCTACAACGGCGGACTGGGCGGAACGGTGCTTGGCAGAGCAGACGAGGAGAGAAGACTGGGATACACCAAGGACTCCATCTCTGCGGCGGGACTGGTGAGATCTTTTGTGGTGAAGGATTTCGGCGTGCAGCGGACCGTCCATATCCGGGAATCGGCAACGGACTATTTTGAAGATACCCTGGGAGACCTGGGACAGATCGATTTTACGCAGGTGAAGATCCTGTTCATCGGTTCCGGATTAAATGACTATCATTCCGGCAATCCCATCGAAAACACTGCGAATCCCTATGATGAATACAGCTACTGCGGTGCCATTCGCAGCATCGTAAAGGAGCTGCGGGAAGCGTATCCGGATCTGCGGATTATTTTCATCACGCCACCCTATACCTGGTATACGATACCGGAGCTGACCTGCGAGGAATACGATCTGGGAGGCGGCGTGCTGGAGGACTATGTGAACGCGGAGACCGGGATCTGTCAGGCGCTGGATGTGGAAGTGATCGATATCTATCACGACTATTACCCTCATGAGAACTGGGAGGACCTGTATCTGTACACGGATGACGGACTGCATCCCAATGAGGCGGGCAGAGAGAAGATCGCACAGACGATTGCCGAGTACTTAGAAAATACCACGAAGGAGTGAACCATACATGAAAACACCCTGGGAATTTTTGCAATATAGCAGAGCGAAGATCAAAACTTCATGGAAAATTGCATTCGTGTCGGCATTCCTCATCGGTCTGCTGATCCATCTGCCGGTGATGCTTTCGGATATTCCGAATCACGACGGGCTGAGCAGCATGTATTTTGATCAGAATATGATCACCTCCGGACGCTGGTTTTTGATGATAGCCTGTGGTTTTTCCTCTTATTTTACGATCCCCTGGGTCATCGGTCTGATCGGTATGCTGTGGCTGTCTCTGGCAGCGGTGGTGCTGACGGAGACGCTGGAACTGAAGGAGCCCTTGACTATTATCGGCGTCAGCGGACTGCTGGTATCTTTTCCGGCACTGGCATCCACGTTTGCCTATGTATTCACCATGGACGGCTATATGATGGCACTGTTCCTGGCGGTGCTGGCGGTACTTTTTACGAAAACATACAAAAAAGGCTGGATCCCCGGTGCGGTCTGCCTTGCCTTCAGCATGGGAATCTACCAGGCGTATCTGCCGTTTGCCATTTTATTATGCGTGTATGTGATCCTCCTCTTTTTCATGGAGGAGCATGGAATCAAAGAAAAAGCACGCTATGTGCTGCGGTATCTCGGCATGGGAATCGCCGGAGCGGCATTGTATTATGTGATTTTGCAGATTCTGCTAAAACTGCAGGGAAAAGTACTGGATACCTACCAGGGCATCAACTCCATGGAACAGGGCGGTTCCGGGCAGGGACTTTTTACCACGTTAAAGGGAATGTATTATGATTTCCTGGCATTTACGGTGCACGGCGATGTACTGGTGAACAATATTTTCTCTCTTGTGGCATGCATGGTGCTGGTGATCGCAGTGGTATTTTTACTGGCGAGAAGGATGTTACAAAGAAAATGGTGGAAGAATCCGGCATTTTTCGCTATAATAATTCTGTTGGCTGTGGGACTTCCGCTGCTGACAAATGTGATTTTAATCATTTCCCCGAATCTGACCTATCATCTGCTCATGAGATACCAGTGGGTATTATACCTGATCCTGATGCTTGGTTTTACGGACAGATATGCGGAAGAGACCGGAAAGGTGGACATTGGTATCCGCTGGGCGGCACTTGCGGCTGCGGTGATCCTGGTGTTCAATTACGGAGTATCGGACAACATCGGGTACTCTAACCTTGAGAAAAAATATGAGAAGACTTATGCGTACTGTGTCCGCCTGTTAGACCGGATCGAGCAGACCCCCGGGTATTACCAGGGGATTCCCGTGGCGGTGGTGGGAGTCATCGGTTATGATGAATTCCCCACGACGGATATTACGGGAAAAGTCACGGACGGCATGATCGGCTTAAGCGGTGATTATCTGATCTATAAGGGAGCGGATTATCAGTCGTTTATGAAAAATTATCTGGGTGCGACCCTGAATTTCTTAGATCCGGATACCGTCGGCGAGATCTATATGACACAGGAATACATTGACATGGATACTTTTCCGGGTGCGAATTCCACAAAAGTGGTGGACGGCATCCTCTATGTCAAAACAGAGAACTGCGGAAGGGATTAACTATGGCATTATTATCGATCGTCTTACCGGCATACAATGAGGAACAGAATATTGCAAATACGGCGAAAGTGCTGGGAGATCTGCTGGATGCCCACGGAATTGATTACGAACTGGTATTTATCAGCGACGGATCGAAGGACGGCACTTTTGACCGAATCTTAGAGTGCACCGCGCAGAATCCACGGGTGCGGGGAGCGGAGTTCTCCCGGAACTTCGGAAAAGAAGCCGGTATTTTCGCCGGACTGGAATTGACCACGGGAGACGCCGTGATCGTGATGGACTGTGACTTACAGCATCCCCCTGAGGTGATCCCCTTAATGTGGGAGAAATGGCAGCAGGGCGCTGAGATCGTAGAAGGCATCAAGTCCGACAGAGGACGGGAGAGCCTGGGATACAAGCTGTCCGCGGGACTTTTCTATAAGATCATGAGCAAATTAATTAAGATGGATATGAATGCCTCTTCCGATTTCAAACTGTTGGACCGGAAAGTGGTACAGGTACTGTTGGAACTGCCGGAGAGAAATACGTTCTTCCGTGCATTGACCTTCTGGGCGGGATTTAAGACGGAGACCGTGGAATACGAAGTGCAGGAACGGAAATACGGACAGAGCAAGTGGTCTTTCTGGAGTCTGATGAAGTATGCGATTACGAATGCCACTTCCTTCAGCACTCTGCCTCTGCAGCTGGTGACCATCATGGGAATGATATCGATCCTGTTCAGTGTGATCCTGGCGATCCAGACCTTGGTGCGTTACCTCATGGGTACGGCAGTGGAAGGATTTACCACGGTAATCCTGCTGATCCTGATCATCGGCGGATTCCTGATGCTGAGTCTGGGAATCATCGGACATTATATTGCAAGAATTTATGAAGAGGTCAAAGGCAGACCGAAATACATCATTAGTCATGTGACAGCAAATGTGCCGCAGACAGCAGTGGGAAGCTGGAAGAGAGAGCACAGAGCGAATTAGAATACAGCGAATACAGCGGAAAAGAGGATGAATTATGGTAGATATTAAGTTTAATGTACCACCTTATGTGGATAAAGCAGCGGATTACATCCAGGAATGTGTAAAAAATCAGAAGATCTGCGGCGATGGTGAATACACCAAAAAGTGTAATGCCTGGATCGAGGAGAAGACCGGCACAGGGAAATGTCTGCTGACGACCTCCTGCACTCATGCAACGGAGCTGGCAGCGTTATTGTGCGATATCAAGCCCGGGGATGAAGTGATCATGCCCTCTTATACGTTTGTATCCACTGCGGATGCTTTCGTACTGCGCGGAGCTGTTCCTGTGTTCGTAGATATCCGTCCGGATACCATGAATATTGATGAAACACTGATCGAGGATGCCATCACGGAGAAGACGAGAGCCATCGTTCCGGTACATTATGCCGGTGTGGCATGCGAGATGGACACGATCATGGATATTGCAAAGCGGCATAATCTGAAAGTCGTGGAGGATGCTGCCCAGGGAATCATGTCCACCTATAAGGGAAAAGCGTTGGGAACCATCGGTGATTTCGGTGCCTACAGCTTCCATGAGACGAAGAATTACAGCATGGGAGAGGGCGGTGCCCTGTTGATCCGTGATCAGAAGGATGTGGAAGAGGCGGAGATCATCCGTGAAAAGGGTACCAACCGCAGCAAGTTCTTCCGCGGTCAGATCGATAAATACACCTGGGTAAATTACGGATCCTCTTATCTGCCCAGTGATATGAATGCGGCTTATCTCTATGCCCAGTTAGAGATCGCCGATGAGATCAACGATGCCAGACTTGCCTGCTGGAACCGCTATTACGAGCAGCTGCTGCCGTTAAAGGAAGCAGGGAAGATCGATCTGCCCGTAGTACCGGAGGGCTGTGTACACAATGCCCATATGTTCTATATCAAGGCGAGAGACTTGGAGCAGAGAACCCGTTTCATCAGCTATATGAAAGAAAACGGGGTGCTTACGGTATTCCATTATATCCCGTTACACACGGCACCTGCGGGACTGAAGTTCGGACGTTTCCACGGAGAAGACCGCTACACGACGAAAGAGAGTGAACGTCTGGCAAGACTTCCCATGTACTACGGTCTGACACTGGACCAGGTGGATTTCATCTGTGAATTGATTAAAAACTTTTTTGAATTAGAGGAGCAGTAACATGCAGAAAGCACGCAGAGCGCTTGCAGAGACTGCAGGCAGATTTCTGTTCATAGGCATCTCGGTACAGATTGTGCTGGGAATCTGTTGGATGATCCGGTCCTTTGGTATTTTCCCGGAATTCGGGGACAGCTATCTTTGGCTTCAGGCTGCGGATACTTTGGTGTGTGATGACTACATGGGGATCGGATACCCTCTTTTTCTGATGCTTGCAAAAGGGATAGAAGCTGTAAGCTCTATCCCTTATACTTTTTTTGTATATACAGTACAGATTTTATTTGCCTTTTACAGCGGCGTGGTATTTTTACGATCCTTCGGGGGATCGGTGAAGCCGTGGTTTTTATACTGGGGCAGCCTTGGGATGCTGACGTATCCGTTTGCCATGCAGTGTCATCTGGCGGTGTTGCCGAACTCTTTGGGATATTCCTGTCTCTTAATGGAACTGGCAGTGCTGGTAAAGCTTCTGCGCAGGGATGTGACAGCGGAAAAAATGCCACTCAGACAGTTTTGTTTTGCAGGGATCTGGTGGGCACTCAGTACGGTGTTCGTGGCGGAAAACCGGTATCTTGGACTGGTGCCGCTTATCGTAGTGTGGATCCTGCACCTGATCCGGATCAAACAATTCGGAAGACAGAGAGCGGGCAGGGAACTGTTACTGCTGGCAGCGATGGCAGGGATCCTGTTTACCCTGGTGCCACTGTGGCAGACACCCGGCAGCTACGGTAAAGCGGAAAATACGGTAAGTGCCGCAATGATGCGCAGATTTACCTGGACGCATATGCGGGAAGAAGAGGAATATGATGCCATGCCGGAGGAATTGCGGGAGTATATGACCTGGAATGACTATAAGAGAGCCGGGTATTATGCCGGAACCATGGAAGCTGGGGTACAGAAAAGCATAGAGGATGCGCTGGGCAGCGAGGATGCGCAGAAGCTGTTCCGAAAATATGCTGCTTATGGATGCAAGACCTATTTTTCCGACAACATCCATCAGATCGTCTGGGATATGGCGGGGTATGTGATGCCGCCGGTACTTTTGCAGTTATTTTTGGACGGAAGAGGATATGATACTTTTTCCGGCAGAAATGTGGATATCATGATGACAGGGGATCTGAAGCTGACGAATGTGCTGCTGAAATACAGCAGCTGGTGGTTCCTGATGGGGATCATCGCGACAGCACTTGTGGTGATATGCCGTGGACTGTATAAAAAAGACGGAAAACGGTGTCTTTTGGAAATACTGCTGCTATGCGCGGTGACGGCATTTTGCATGGTGGTATGGTACACCATGCAGGATGCGGGCTGCTGGGATTATAAGAACGGACTGCTTCCCGGCATGCTGTGGCTCGTGGGAATGATCCTGAGTATCAGAAAGGAGGAACCATGACGGAACGCAGAAGAGGGCAGATCTGGTTTTTCCCGGGATTACTTGCCGTACTGGTCATGGGGATCCCTTATATTTTATTAGGACAGGACGCTATCTTCGTCTATCACGACCAGCTGGACGGAGAGGTGATCGCGTATTTACTTCAGGCAAGACATCTGTGGGACGGAAGCAGTGTTCTGCCGGAATTCATGAACGGGGCGGCGAAGACAGCACTGACCATGCCGGCACCGGCGTGTGTTTTGTTGTATCGTTGGCTTCCCGCGTGGGCAGCACTTGCCTGCATGCAGGTGATCGGAAGCCTGACCGGCTATGTGGGCATGTTTTTACTGATCCGGCATGTGGCGGAAAAATCGGAGCGATTATCTCACAGACAGGGAATGGTGGCTTTCTGTGCCATGGTAGTGGGCTGCCCGTATGCCTATCTGCCGTTTTTGCCGGTATATGGGCTGTCCCAGTACGGACTGCCGCTGTTATTATATTGTGTGATCCGTCTGGGAGATGCGGACGGTAACAGAAAGACTTATATTGCAGCGTATTTGTATATAATCTTTTTCGGAGCAAATTCGTCACTGGTGCTTGCGGGATTCGCCGTGCTGGGGATCTGGGCGCTGTGGGAAGTGATCCTGCTCCTTCGCAGACGTTTTCGGGCAGGGCAGGGAATCGGCTGGCTGCTCCTTTTGGCGGTGTATTTACTGGAAAACGGGGCACTTTTACAGGAAATCTTCGGCGGCTTTGGTGCGATTTCCCATAAATCGGAATATAGTCTGACGCCGGTATCTTTTTTAGATCAGTTGTGGACGAACCTCCTGCAGGGAGGACAGCACAGCGTGGATTACCACCGTTGGATCTTCGTTTTGGTAGTATGCCTTGTGATAGTGACGGGGATCCGTGTGGGAGTGTCTGCGAAGAAAAAAGCGGTAACCGGACTGGAGAAGGCACTGTTTTTATCCGTGGGCGGTATCGTATTGTTTGCCTTCGCGGCAGCTGTCTGGGACAGCGGCGTGGGCGTCAGCATTCGTTCCGGGCTTGGAGCCCTGAAAGGATTCCAGGCGAACCGGGTGCTGTGGCTGAGTCCGTGCCTGTGGTATTTTTCCCTGGGGTGCGGTATGCTCATGGTAGTGGAATATCTGCCCGGAAAACAGGAGACCGTGGAATGGACGAGAAAATGGCTGGCAGCAGGCGGAGTGTTGTTGGCAATAGGAGTGACGCTGCTTACCGCGGCGCAGGTATTGCCTGAAAGTAATTTGAAGCCGAATGTGCAGAAACTGCTGCATCCGGACTATAGTGCCATGAGTTTTCGGGATTATTATGCGGTGGGTGTGCTGGATCAGATACAGCAGTATATCCGGGACAATTTCGCAGAAGAGCCGGAGGACTACCGGGTAGTAAGCCTGGGAATCGATCCGGCGGCAGCACTGTATCACGGATTTTACTGCCTGGATGGGTATTCTAATAATTACGATCTGGCATACAAACACCGTTTTCGGGAGATTATTGCACCGGAACTGGCAAAAAGTGAGTATCTGACGGAGCAGTTCGACGGCTGGGGCAACCGCTGTTATTTATACAGTGCGGAATGTCCGGGCTACTATACGGTACAGAAGGGCGGCTTCTACTTTCAGAACTATGAGATCGATACAGAGAGCCTGAAGGAACTGGGCGGACGGTATCTGCTGTCGGCGGCATATATCGATCATTGTGAAGAGACGGGGCTGGAACTGGTAAGGGAAGAACCCTTCGAGACGCAGGACAGCTACTACCGTATCTATCTCTATTGCGTTATGGAATAAAAAAGTCTGATGGCAAATCGGACATAAGACAGGTATAGGAATATGAGTGAAATGAACAGGTGGAAAAAAATCCTGCCGGAGCTTCTGGCAGTTATATTGTGTCTGGGACTGCTGTGCGTGGGGGTAAGCCTTAAGGAAGGCTATCACATGGACGAACTGCTAAGCTATGAGCTGGCGGATGCTAGGTATAATCCCTGGATCGTTCCCACCCAGCCGGAGGGGCGTCTGGCAAAATTCGTGCGGGAAGAGATACAGGGAGACAGCTTTGGCAAGACACTGTCAAATCTGAAAAATACTGTGGTGGATGTACTGAAAAACCGCGGCAGCAGCAAACTGTTGTCCTACAAGGCGGATGTCTATGAGGAGCCGGTCTGGATCACTTCCGGGCAGTTTCGGGATTATGTAACGGTGGACGGCAGCGATGCTTTTGATTATCTGTCGGTCTATTTCAATGTGAAGGATGACAATCATCCGCCGGTGCATTTTATGCTGCTGCACACTATGAGTTCTCTGTTTCAGGGCACTTTGTCACCGTGGCTTGGATGCACGATCAATCTGATCTGCATGGGAATCACGTTGTGGCTGCTGCTTCGGTTAGGAAGACAGCTTGCAGACATTTTCGGCAGGGAAGAGCAGGGAAGGCTCCTGGGACTTCTTGCAGTATTGCTGTACGGACTCAGCACGGGAGCACTGGCTTCGGTTCTGCTGATCCGCATGTACTGCCTCTTATCCTGCCTGTGCGTGGCACTGCTGTCCATACATGTGGAAAAGTGGAAGAATCATGGATTTGACCGGAAAAATAAGGGGCTTATCACCATTACGGTGTTGGGATTTCTGACCCAGTATTTTTTCCTGTTTTATTGTCTGCTTCTGGCGGCGGTGATGGCAGCGGGACTTCTGTGCAGTAAGAGAACACGGGAAATGTGGATCTATATCCGGTCTATGGTAGTGGCTGCGGTGATCGGACTGGTGCTGTTCCCCTTTGCGATAGCCGATGTGTTTTCCAGCGGAAGAGGTGTGGAAGCACTGGACAATCTGGCTTCCGGATTCGCCGGATACGGGGCAAGACTTCTTGCCTTCGGCAGGATCCTGGCGGACCGGACCGTGGGCGCGGCGTTACTTGGCGCGTGCGGCATTGCCGCGGTGGTGTATGTTGTGATCCGTTTGCTTCGCAGGCACCGGGGACAGGAAGCCCGGATGTCCGGAACGGTCAGAGGGACGGTGTGCATGCTGATCATTCCCGTAGTGGGATATTATCTGCTGGCATCCCGGATGTCACCGTATCTGGTGGATCGTTATGTGATGCCCATGTTCCCTATGATCGCGTTATGGCTGGCAGTACTTTTGTGTATCTTTGGGAAGAGCCTTGCGCAGATTTCCGGCTGGAAGGAGCGGTCCGTGGTGATCGCGTTGCTTGCTTTGGTTTTCGTCGTGCAGGGACTGCGCCTGGCATCTTACGACGGAGAATATCTCTATCGGGGTTATGGGCAGCAGGAACAGCTGGCGGAAGAATATGCGCAGCTTCCCTGCATCTGTGTCTATACCGGTGTGGGATATTATGAGAACCTGCCGGAATTCATGCATTATGACCGGACGCTCTTAGTGACGGCGGGGGAGCTGGCAGAGCGTAAGGACGTGGCTTCGCTGCAGGAGCTGGAGCAGGCAGTGGTACTGATCAAGCCCGGAGTGGATGAAGAGACGGTTGCTTCTATTCTACGGCAGAAATACGGTATGGAGCCGGAGGAGACTTTGCTCTCCGAAGGGGTACACGGAGATAAGATTTATTTGTATGTAAAATAACGGAAATGAGGGTATGAAATGATCGTAGTTCGTTTGATTTGGCTTGCGGTGTTGGTGTTTGTTCTGCCCATGTGGGTGGGAAACTGCTTCGCAGGTGTGGATAAACCTCATAAAAATAAAGTATTCCTGTGGATCAGCGGACAGATGCTGCTGTGGGCGGGATTCCAGGTGATCTGTGTTCCGGTGATCCTTACGGAAGGAAGACTGGAGAAAGTAGTCCTTTGGTTTGGCACTTATATCGTTGCACTGCTTATCGTATCGACAGTGCTGTGGTATCGGAACCGTAAGGGACCAAGACCGGTCCGGACGCAGAAGCCGGACCGGGCGACAGTGATACTGTGGGTGGTCTTCGGCATTCTCTTACTGATCCAGCTGGTGCTGGCGGTGGTTATGGTCTACAGCGACGGAGATGATGCCTATTATGTAGCAATCTCCACAGCAGCGCAGGAATCGGGCAAAATGTACGAGAAGATTCCCTATACCGGGATGAGTACGGAACTGGATGTGCGGCACGGACTGGCACCTTTTCCCATCTGGATCGCCTGGGTTGCCCGGATGACGGGAATTACCACGGTGACGGTGGCGAAGACCCTGCTTCCGATTGCGCTGATCTCCATGACCTACGGCGTGTTTTACCTGATCGGCAGCAGAATACTGTGTTCCGGAAAAACATTGCCGGTATTTTTGATCTGTACGGAAGTGTTGGTTCTCTTCGGAGATTATTCGTTCTATACGGTGGAGAATTTTATGATCGCCAGAAGCAGGCAGGGCAAAGCGGCGCTGGGCAGTATCCTGATCCCTATGATCTTTTTCCTGTTATTGCTTATGTTTCGCAGGTTGCAGGAGAAGCAGAAGATCACAGTGGGATTCTGGATTCTGTTAACCGCGGTCATGACTTCCTGCTGCCTTGCCAGCACCATGGGAGCGCTGCTGGCATGTATGCTGGTAGGTGTCGTCGGGATCTGCGGGGCGATTTGCTATAGGAACTGGAAGGTATTACTGCCGTTAGCTGCCTGCTGTGTTCCCTGCGTGGTCTATGCGGGAATGTATCTGGTATTAGGATAAAGAATCGGAAGGTAAAACCGGAGGATAGAAATGGAAGCTTTGAAGCTGTTTCAGGAATATATGGGAACGGGTCTCATTATGATCTGGTTCCTGATAAGTCTGTTGTATCTGTGGCTTACGGAGAAGCGCAAACACATCCGTGTGATGTTTCTCTATGTGCCATTGGTGCTGTTACTTGTATTTTTTAATCCACTTGTGGCGAAGGTGGTATCCGGACTGGCGGACGGGGAGATCTACTACCGGATTCTGTGGCTGTTGCCGGTGACCCCGGTGATCGCTTTCGCGGCAACGGATTTCTGTGGAAAACTTGCCGGATACAGAAAGTATGTGGGGATAACGGCAGCGCTGATCCTGTTTATGGTATCCGGAAGCCTGATTTACCGGAATCCCTATTTTCAAAAGGCGGAGAATGCGTATCATGTGCCCACAAGCGTAGTGGATATCTGCGATGCCATTGAGGTGCCCGGCAGAGAAGTCATGGCGGTATTTCCCGGGGAACTGCTGCAGTATGTGCGGCAATATTCCAATGTGGTATGCATGCCCTACGGGCGGAATATTATCGTGAGCAAGTGGACGGTACAGAATGAGCTGTATGATGTGATGGAACAGGACACCATCGATGCTGCCGAACTGGCGGAATTGGCAAGAGAAGAGCAGTGCGCGTATATTATCCTGTCGGAGTCCAAGATCCTGGTGGGAAGATTACAGGATCAGGAGTATGAAGAATTCGGAAGAATGCACGGGTACGTCATCTACAAAGATGCTACCGTGGATTTGTACTATTTTTTAAATGAATAAATCGCCGTAGCCCGCATTGGGGCTAAGAACCGCAGACCCGCGCGTGCTTTAGCACGATTCGCTTACGGACGCAGACCGTAGCGGTACATAAGCGAGGAAAGTACCCTC
>CAVJMX010000020.1:0-34370 GCA_963650795.1 Bacteroidales bacterium H4 | reverse complement strand
GACACGCTGGCAGAACGGCTCAAGGGACTTCAAGAACAAAAGCGCCAGCAAGAGGTTGAAACCATAATGGACGCATACGTCAAAAGTGGGAAAAGTCTCGATGAGGTGATGACGTTCTTAACGCCCTGATGGAGCTTTAGTGTAACTATTTTGCAAAGTTCACAATGAATACAGAAATTCAAATAATACCATCTGCAGAGGATATTAGGAATAAAGTATATTGGGTTCGGGGAAAACAAGTAATGTTAGATGCGGATTTAGCTTTTATTTATGGATATGAAGTTAAAAATCTGAATCGGCAGGTAAAACGAAATATGGCAAGATTTCCAGAAGACTTTATGTTTCAGCTTACCCAAACCGAATATGATAATTTGCGGTGCCAAAATGTCACCGCAATTAGTAATATGTCCAGAACAATGCCCTTTGTGTTTACAGAGCAAGGTATATATATGCTTGCAACTGTTTTAAAAGGGGAACTTGCAGAACGACAAAGTATATTTATTATGCGTGCATTTCGCGAAATGAGACATTTTGTAGCCAACAATGCTCTTATGTTTGAGAAAATTAATGATATAGAATTAAAACAACTGAAATATCAAAAGGAAACTGATGAGAAGTTTGGTAAAATATTTTCATATATGACAGATCATGAGGAAGACATTCAAAAGATTTTCTTTGAAGGACAGATTTTTGATGCATTTAACATATTTACAGAGATTATAAGTCATGCTAAAAATGAAATTGTTTTGGTGGATGGATATATCGATATAACCACGCTAAATATTCTTGCAAAGAAGAATTTGGGCGTTGATGTTAGGGTATATACTCATCCAAATACAAAGATATCCACACAGGATATTAATAATTTCAATGCACAATATCCAACATTAACTGTTAAAAAGACCATAGCGTTTCATGATCGCTTCTTGATTGTAGATGGAGTGGAAGGATATCATATCGGGGCCTCCTTAAAGGATGCCGGTAAAAAATGTTTTGGAATCAATAAAATACAAGATGTCGGTAATATTAAGGAAATAATTAAAAAGGCGCAACAAACCGGTACATAAATAAAAAGATTTGATGAATAGTTGTAATTCCTCCGGGGCATACTGATTCCGGAGGAATTTTTATATGAAAGATCAGATCAAATCTTACTTACAGCGCTTAAATAATGGAGAAACTTTGGAAAGTGTCCAGGCGGATTTCGTCCGGGAGTGTAAGGATGTGGATCCCGCCGAGATCATGCAGGCAGAGCAGGAATTATTACTGGAAGGCACTTCCATCGGGGAATTGCAACGGCTCTGCGATGTGCATTCCGCCTTGTTTCATGGCTCTACCACAGAGGAGAAAATTGCCAATGCAGAAAAAGCTGTGGCGCATTCTATGGATGCCCGAAAACTGCATGCGGAAAACATGAAAGATCAGCGCCTCTCCGCCGCTGCCGCCCTGATCCAGATCTCCGGGCATCCCCTGCAGACCTTTACCCTGGAAAATGCAGCACTGGAAAAACTGCTTACCCGCGCAGAGCAGGCTTTGGAAAACGATGGAATCGATGACCGACTGTTAAACGAGCTGCGGCAGATCGCTATCCACTACGCCAAGAAGGGAGACTTACTTTATCCACATTTGAACGTGCAATATGGGATCAACGGACCCTCCGCGGTCATGTGGACGGTGGATGATGAGATCCGGGATGAGCTGAATGCCCTGGCAAAGCAAAAAGATCATATAGAGACCGATGCGTGGAAACAACGCCTGAAAGCCGTCCTGACCCGCATGGAAGAAATGATTTATAAGGAATTCAACATTCTCTTCCCCAACTGCGCGCTGAATTTCTCAGAGGAAGAGTGGTATCACATCTATCGGGATGCCAAAGATTACGCAGAATGCTTCGGTGTCCGGAGTGATACCTGGGAAGCTGCGGAGACCCATCTGGCTGACACTGCTGCTACCGCAGGTGCCATGTCTGCAGAACATGCTTTTGCAGGCGGTGAGACCAGGATTCACCTCCCCGGTGGCAGTCTGACTCTGTCACAGCTGACCGCTATGCTGAATACAATCCCTTTAGAGATCTCCTTCGTGGATATCGATAATATCAACCGCTACTTCAACGAAGGTCCCAAGGTATTCAAGCGTCCCGGTATGGCACTGGGAAGAGAAGTCTTCACCTGTCATCCGCCCAAGATTGAACAGAAAGTCCGCCGGATCATCGACGAATTCCGTGCCGGGACGCTTGATCAGGTACCGGTCTGGATGGACAAAGGCGGTCGGACATTTCTGGTCACCTATTACGCTGTCCAGGATAAGAACGAACAGTATCTGGGAACACTGGAGCTGGTTCAGGATATGGAATTCGCAAAAGAGCACTTCCAATAAGGAATGTGCTCTTTTTGCTGTCACTCAATATAATCTTGCCTGTCTGTTTCTGATTTCTTCCTGCGCCTCTTCCACATAGAGCTGTGCATTCTCCAGATTCCACCGGATCTCTTCTTCGGTAACTGCCCGTTTTACTTTTCCGGGATTACCGATGACCAGTGAATTATCCGGAATCTCCACATTCTGTGTCACTAGCGCTCCGGCACCGATAATGCAGTTTTTCCCAATCTTGCAGCCGTTCATCAGAATGGCTCCCATGCCGATCATGGTATTGTCGCCGATCTTACAGCCATGGATGATGGCACCGTGCCCTATCGTCACATGATCCCCGATCTCCACCGGATACCCGCTGCCCAGATGCACGACCGCATTGTCCTGAATATTGCTCTCTTTTCCGATGACAATGGAATCCCGGTCTCCCCGGACCACCGCATTGTACCAGATCCCGCTGTTTTCCCCTATCGTCACATCTCCCAGTACCACCGCACCGGGCGCTATAAATACTGTCTCATGGATCTGCATATATTTTTTCTCCCTATATTCTAACTCTTCATTACAAAGTGCACACCGCATATAACGGTATATTTTTCATCCAACCCTGATCAATATATTTCTTTGCCGAAAAACGGATAGCTGTCTGCGGATGATATTTTTCGCAATAACATTTCAAACTCTGCGATTTCAGATTTGTCTCTGCTTTTACTTCGATGGGAACAATATCTTTTCCCATTTGTATCATAAAATCCTGTTCAAAAGTCGCCTTTTCCGTTCCATAATAATAAGGCGTATATTTTGTATCTGAGACAATCTGCTGCAATACATACTGCTCTGTCAACGCACCTTTAAACTCAACAAAAATATCATTACCTTCCAGAATACTCATGGCATCCAAGTCACTCATTGCTCCCAGCAGTCCCACATCCAGCATAAACAGCTTGTATACATTGATCTCCTTGTATGCAGCCAGCGGCACGTGCGGTTCATTCACACGATTTACCTTATAGATCAGTCCACAATCCAGGAGCCATTGTATTGCTATCTCAAAATCAGCACTTCTGGCACCCTTTTTAATCTGTCCAAAGAAAAACTTCTTATTTTCCTTCGCCAACTGTATGGGAATAGATTCCCATACCATGCGAATTCTGGGAAGATCTTTAGCATCTATATGTTTTCCAAAGTCTCCCTGATATTGACGCACTATATCTTTTTGCAACTCCCGAACGCCGACATAGTCCTTCTGTTCTCTGAAAACATCGACTACCGCAGGCATTCCACCGGTATAATAATAATTTTTTAACCAAAACAAGTATTTATCTGAAAAGTTATCTATTATGGAAAAGTCTTTGCTGTCCAATGCTCCCGACAACCCCTCTTCCCCCATGGCACATAAAAATTCCCTGAAATTCAAAGGATAGAGGTCCAGCAGTTCTACCTTGCCTACCGGATAGGATACTCCCTGATGAATCGCTACCCCCAATAGGGATCCCGCCGCAAGAACATGATACTCCGGTGCATCTTCGCAGAAATATTTCAGAGATTCCAGAACTCTCGGTGCATCCTGAATTTCATCCAGAATAATCAATGTATCTCCGGGGGTAATTGTGACCCCTGTTTCGATATTAAGATTCATAAGAATTCTCTGAATGTCAAAATCCATTTCAAAGACATCACTCATTCTTTTATTATTATAAAAGGATACATACGCCACTTTAGAGAAAAATTGTTTTCCAAATTCCTTCATTAACCATGTTTTTCCTACCTGTCTCGCACCCATAATAATCATGGGCTTTCGATTTTTCTTTTCTTTCCAGTTCTGCAATTGTTCCATGGCAAATCGTTTCATCGTCATCCTCCTTCCTTATAAAATATAGTTTACCACATTTTTTCCGATCTAATCAATTATATATATGACATTTTTTCTGACCATAATTTTATGGTTTTCAGCATTTTTTCCAATCAAAAAGGAGCATTCCTCAGAAATGCTCCTTTTACGGTCTTATCACTCTTTCCAGTGTAATCTGTGAAGCTCTCCATCCCTCTGCATGCTCTCGAATCCCTGCTGTCTGAGTGCCTCGTAGAGCACAATGGCTACGGAGTTGGACAAATTCAGAGAACGGATCTCGGGGAGCATGGGAATGCGGATGCAGGTCTCTTCGTTTTCTACGAGGATCTCTTCCGGGATTCCGGCGCTTTCCTTGCCGAACATGATGTAGTCGTCCGGTCCGAACTTCACATCGGTATAGGTCTGGTGTGCTTTCGTGGTAGCCATCCAGATTTTCGCTCCGGGATGCATCTCCTGAAACTCCTGAAAATTCATATATCTGGTGACATCCAGATGCTGCCAGTAGTCCATGCCGGCTCTCTTGATCTCTTTTTCATTTAACCGGAAGCCAAGAGGCTCGATCAGATGCAGGCTGGTGCCGGTGGCAACGCAGGTTCTTCCGATATTTCCGGTGTTTGCCGGAATCTCCGGCTGGTGTAATATAATATGCATATGTTTCCCATCTGATAGTGCCCACACTTACGTGCAGGCACTGTCTTTTTATGATTATTTTCCTGCCTGCTCTGCACGCAGCTTTTCTACAAAATGTCCCAGTCTGCCGATGGCGATCTTCAACTTCTCCAGAGAATACGCATAGGAGATTCTCAGATACCCTTCGCCGCTGTCACCGAATGCGGTTCCGGGTACGGCAGCTACTTTCTCCTCCTCCAGGAAACGGGTGGCAAATTCCTCACTGGTCATGCCGAATTCCTTGATGCAGGGGAATACATAGAATGCACCATAAGGCTCGAAACATTCCAGTCCCATCTCGCGGAACGCATTCATGAGGAAACGTCTTCTCTGATTATATGCTGTGCGCATCTCCTCAATATCGGCATCTCCGTTTTTCAGAGCTTCCACTGCCGCATACTGACTGGTGGTAGGTGCACACATAATGGCGAACTGATGGATCTTCGTCATCTGCTGGATAATGGCAGCCGGTCCGCAGCAATAGCCCAGTCTCCAGCCGGTCATGGCATACGCCTTGGAGAAACCGTTGATATAAACGGTACGCTCCTTCATGCCGGGCAGGCTGACGATGGATACATGCTTATCCTTATAGGTAAGCTCGGAATAGATCTCATCAGACATTACAAAGATGTCATGTTCTTCAATGACTTTTGCAATGGCTTCCAGATCGGACTTTTCCATAATGGCGCCGGTAGGGTTGTTCGGGAAAGGAAGAATCAGCACCTTCGTCTTCTCCGTAATTGCTGCTTCCAACTCCTCGGCAGTCAGACGGAATTCGTTCTCTGCTTTCAGGTCAATGATTACAGGCGTAGCTCCCGCCAGAATCGCGCAGGGCTCATAGGACACATAGCTGGGCTGGGGAATCAGCACTTCGTCTCCCGGATTGCACATGGCACGTAGTCCGATGTCGATTGCCTCGGAACCACCTACCGTTACCAGTACTTCATGCTGCCAGTCATAGCTTACTCCCTGCTTTCTCTGAATCGTGTTGCAGATCTCCTGACGCAGATCCTTCAGACCTGCATTGGAGGTGTAAAAGGTTCTTCCCTTTTCGAGGGAATAGATGCCCTCATCACGGATGTGCCAGGGAGTATCGAAGTCCGGTTCTCCCACACCGAGAGAGATTGCATCCTGCATCTCACTTACAATATCAAAAAATTTGCGGATACCCGATGGTTTGATATCCACTACTTTATCAGCTAATGGATTTCTCATGGGGTGATCATCTCTCTTTCATCTTCTTTTTTCGTAGCAAATGCGGTTCCGTGATCCTTATATTTTTTCAGGATAAAATGGGTTGCGGTGCTAAGTACGGAATCCATTGTGGACAGCTTATCGGATACGAAATTGGATACTTCACGCAGAGTCTTGCCCTCCAGAATGACCATTAGGTCATATGCTCCGGACATCAGATACACGCTGCGTACCTCGGGATATTTGTAGATACGCTCGGCAATGCTGTCAAATCCCTGTCCTCTCTGGGGAGTCACGCGTACCTCGATCAGTGCGCTTACCTTTTCAATATCTGTTTTCTCCCAGTTGATCAGGGTATGATAACCGCAGATAACGCCCTCTGCTTCCAGTTTAGCCATCTCATTTACCACATCGATCTCTTCCACACCCAGGATCACTGCCAGTTCCTTCAGATCGATCCTGCTGTTCTTCTCTATGATCGCCAATAATTCTTCTCTCATGCCAATATCTCCTTTTATTCTGCTTCTTTATAGATCTCATCTCTCTGGGGACGATCCATATAACGGGTCTCGTCCTCGTTCAGGATCAAACGGTCATTGCTGTCCGTGAATCTTCCTACGATCGTCGCTGGGATTCCTTCCGCTTCCAGCGCCTCCACCAAAGCGGTTCCTTCGGGACTTGCAATGATCAGGCTTCCGCCGGATCTCAGCTCATAAGGATTCACATTGCAATATTCACAGACCTCCACCGTCTCCTGTCTGAGAGGAAGTTTCTTCATATCGATTGTCAGTCCAACACCTGCACCTTCTGCCATCTCCCACAGTGCTGCAAATACACCTCCTTCGGAAATGTCATGCATGGTGCAACCGCCGGACTTCACGGCGGTTGCGGCCTCCGGTAAAATCGAATAATACCTGTCGAACGCCGCGGCTTCTTCCACCAGATACGCCGGGTATCTCGCAAGAAGCCCTTCCTGATTCCGCGCCGCCAGATCTGCGGTCCCTTCCAGAGCAATCCATTTTGTAATGATAATATCCTGTCCAGCCAGTTGCTTCCGTGCATCCGCTGGTGCCGCTCCGACCTTACGAATTCCGTATCCGGTCACTGTAGCGATAGGCTGCCGCAGTGCGGAGCTTACCCTGGTCTGTCCGCCGATGATCTGAATGTCTAACTCTGTGGCAATGCTTTCCGCTTCCGCCATCAGAGCCTTCAGCTCCGGTTCTTCCACGGTCTCCGGCAGGAGGATCACCAGCTCTGCCGCCACGGTTTCCGCCCCCGCTGTCGCCAGGTTATTGGCACATTTTTGGAAAATACGACGCATCGGCATCACGGACGGATCTTCTCTCTCCGCCTCTGCCAGGTCGTTCTCACAGCAAGGCTCCACTACGCCCTCCTGAACACAGGTCACCAGCTGCCCCTCCGAAAAAGGCTCAAAAATAGCGCAGTCTGCCCCCAGACCTGCGCTATTTGCTATTTCCGACCTTTTATTCTTCAGTTGTCTGAGAACGGAACGTTTCAATACGTTCACGGGTACTTTGCCGCTCTTCATTCTGTCTCTGTCACCTTTAGTCGTCTACGATTTCTGTCTGCTGTGCAGCGGCTGCTGCTCTTGCATTCAATGCTGCTGCCACATTTTTCACATGATCAATATTTGCTGTGCTGATAGCCGCCATGATCTCCTCATACGCCTGAGGATCCGATGTGGCGGTTCCTACGGTAGCACTGCGGGGTACCATCTTGTAGCTGCTGCTGTTGACCTGCTCTCTGCTGACCTCCACACCGTTTTCCAGCGTGATCTTCCACAATCTTGCCTTATAGCCGATATGTGCGCTCTCAGTCACGATGTAACCGATGGGCTGCCCGGCATCCGCATAGATCTGATCCGCAGGAGGCGTGATGGTCTCCAGTACTTCACTTTCATAACGGACCGAATGTCCGGCTGCTCTGGTCTCTTTACCATAAATATTGAAAGTGATCTGCTTGTCATGGGTATATCCTTCAATATAAATCGGATAATCCGTATTATTTACGAACTTAAAATCCTTGCCGGAGCTCTCTGCGATCGCCGCATCCGCGGAAGGATCCACATAAGATACGATCATGGAGTGATTATAACGCTCTGTTACCTCCAGTTCGGACAATAAGACCGCATTATACAATGTCGTAGACACCTGGCAGATTCCTCCTCCCAGACTATCCACTACTTTACCGCTGACATAAGAGCCTGCCATATAATACCCGTTTGCCTCGGAAAAAGGAGATACAGTCTTATAAGTGGAGAATTCTTCTCCGGGATACAGGGTTGTACCGTTGATCAATTTGCAGCCGTTGGTCACATTGGCACTTCTGGCGGAGCCGGAAGTCTTAAACGATGTGGTAAAGCTTCCCAGCACATCCTTTACCTGCGCGAGCTCTTCTGCACTGCCCTTCGGCTCATCTACCGCAATCTCCAGAGGAATGCTGCATGCCTCATGATTCCATTCTTCTGTCAGATAATCATATACGGCATCAATGGATTTCTCCACATCCAGCACATAACCGGTCTGTCCTTCCACTACTGTGAACTTGCCGCCGTCCCGCTTCAGGGAGACATTGATGGCTTCCTGATCGTACTTGGTACATTTCGTCAGCAGATCATTGATCGCCTGCAGGTCAAAATCCAGTTCAATAGGATATACATAATTTTCATGCTTCAGATCCATCAGGATCTTATAACGCTCAATGACATTTCCATGGGTTCCCAGCTCCAGCGCATCCTGCACCAGCTCGGGATTCTTCCAGGTCACGCCCAGATCTCCTGCCGTGGTAGTCACCTGATGATCATTCGCCGCAAGAAGTGTGATCTCTACGGCATTCAGGTTCTCCACATATTCCTCGATGGCTGCGGTAGCTTCTTCCGCCGTCATTCCCGACAGCTCTACATCTCCGGCATAGATTCCTGTCTTAATGGTGTCCGCTGTCTTCGCCTGCACCGTCATTCCGAACAGCATGGTCAAAGTCATCAGCAGGACTCCGCAAAACCCCTTACGATATTTTTTCATAATACTCCTCATTTCTGTTACTTCATCAACCTTTCATCAGCTGCGACTGCGGTTGAATTAGTAGAAAATAGATGTTATAGTAGGTACGATCATAGCGATCACGAGCAGCACGATGATAGCTGCGGAGATCCGCTGTTTTGTCTTTTTATTATTCATATTAAACATGACTTAACCTCCATAAATACTTCAAAAAAGGACTTTGTTCTGAAAGGATATTATATATGAGTTTAAAGTTTTTGGCAAGTTTAATCATATTTATGATCTTTGTATACGCTGTCGTTATCGTAGCACAGGCTACCAGGCGCCAGCGTACCCTCGCCGAGAAAAAGGAGCAGGAATTCTGGGATCGGGAGAAAAAAGCCAACTCCGTCCGTAAAAAATCCCTTGACGGACTGGATTATGTAAAAATCCCTCTGGATAAACTTCCCATGGATGCTCTGCCGGAGGACGAAAAAGCCCGTGAATGCACGGATCTTTTAACCTATCTGTCCACACAGCCTATTGTAAATTTCACAGGCTTCACCAATACCGATCTGAAGCTGGAATACGGCACCGCCAATATCACCGTCCTGTCCCAGTATGATCAGAATTACACAACGCTGGTCCGCACCCTGCAGCAGTGGGCGGAGCTTCTGTTAAAAGCTGATCTCACAGAAGAAGCGGAAACCGTTCTTTCTTATGCTATTTCTATCGGCACAGATGTCAGTCATACTTACTTTTGCCTGGCAAAAATCTATGCCGGCCGGTCGGAATACGGAAAAATTGCGGATCTGATCCATCAGGCGGAAGGCTTACGTTCCGCTCTGCGCAATTCTATCGTCCGTACCTTGCAAGAATCTTATCCGCAAGCCTGCTAGCTTCACTGCGGGTAAGATTTTCCACGTCGACCTCAAGGGTTATCTTATGCTGCTCCACCAGACGATATAACCGCTCTTTTTGCGGTTTCGTTACCGGCTGATCTCTTTTTACCTGAAAATGTAATGGTTTCGGGACAAACAGGCTGTCCTCTTCCTCCTGATAAAGCAGCTCTGCCAGTTTCCGGAACAATCGGTCCGTAGCCTTCGCATCCTCCAGTGCCCTGTGGGCATGATGGGGAATCTCGTAATACCGGCACAGATATTCCAAGTTGCGATGGGGCAGCTCGGGCAGATATTTCCGGGCAATCTTTAATGTATCCACCGCCGATCTCTCAAAGGTAAGCTTCCTGTCCACCGCCGCTTTTTTCAAAAAAGAATAATCAAACAAAATACTATGTCCTAATAGCGGCAGTTCTCCCATAAATTCTAATAACTCCGGGAACACTTCATCCAGCTCCGGTGCCTTAGCAAGGTCTTCGTCACGAATCCCCGTCAGCTCCGTGATCCGCTCTTCCAGTTTTCTCCCCGGATTCACAAAGGTTGAGAACTCTCCCGTGATCTCTCCGTTCTCCACGCGGATTGCCCCAATCTCTATGATCCTGTCACGCTTAGGATTCAGCCCCGTGGTCTCCAGATCTATACTGACATATGTGTCATACATTATAAAATCCTCTTTTCTATACCGGCTTCCCAATCATCTGTACCTTTGCCTCATAATTCAGCGGATTCCGCTCCTGATAATCAAACAGCACATAGTGAGGTTCCGGGTACCGGAACGGCTCCAGATGCGTCATTCTGCTCAACTGCTTCCAGTCATATTCCGCGTATGCCGGAAGATAATGGCGCTCCTGCTCCTCCGTCTGATAGAAGCGTCGGATATCCTGTTTTTCCTCTTCCGTGATCTCCACGGCAAAACTCGGTCTGCTCTTCAGATTCTCTCTTAGATACATGTCGTAGGTCAGAAGCTCTCTGTAGATCTCTTCGTTCGCCGGGTCCTGCAGCGTGGCAAATTCCAACAGGATCTGATACCGATAGGCTCTGGCAGGGCTGTTGGTAAAATATCCCTGCTCCTGATAATAGTCCGCCAGTGCCTCATACATGGCAAAGGGTCCGGGGAATGCTTTCTCCAGGACCGGAAGGGTATGGGTGAACTGTCCGCTGTTATAATACAGCTCCACCATCTCTTCGATCCGTTTCAGTCTCCGGATCTCCCCGTAGCTGATCCAGTTGGTATACAACACTTCATAGGGCGGCAGTTCCAGATAACGGATGCCGTATTTCTCTGCATTGTCATGCATGTCAGATCCTTTTAATACTTTCAGGAAGCCCATCTGCAGCTGCTCCGGCTGCATGCTGTAGACCCGGTCAAAGGATCTGCCGAAGCTCTCATAATCCTCATAGGGCAGCCCGGCGATCAGATCCAGATGCTGATGGATATTATGACCCCGATGGATTGCTGCCACTATTTTCTCCAGTTTGTCCACATTCATGACACGGTGAATCGCCCGGATGGTCTCCGGGTTCGTGGACTGCACCCCGATCTCCAGCTGTGCCAGTCCCGGACGGAAGCGGTTCAGCAATGCGATCTCTTCTTCCCGCAAAATATCGGCAGAAATCTCGAAATGGAAGTTGGTGACACCATTGTCATGTTCATAAATATACTGCCAGATCTCCATGGCATGTCTGTGGTCACAGTTAAAGGTACGGTCAATAAACTTCACCTGTTTCACGTTCTGATCCAGGAAAAACTGCAGCTCTCTCTTTACGACACTTATGTCACGTAGTCTCACTTTCTTATCTATGGAGGACAAACAGTAACTGCACCGGTAGGGGCAGCCTCTGCTGGTCTCATAATAGATGATCCGGTTCGTAAAGGGCTCCATGTTCTCATAGAGGAATGGCAGTGTGGTCAGATCTGTCAGCTCTCTGGGTGCCGTATAGCCGGAAGCCAGACATAATCCCGGGATCTGCCCAAAGCGCTCTTCCACGGTGCCTTTCTCTTCCCGCAGATACTGTTCCAACAGTTCCCGGAAGGTAACTTCTCCCTCTCCTACCATGATTCCGGTGACCTGAGGGTGAGGGAATTCCTTAAGCAGCCCCGGTCCGTCATAGGTGACCTCCGGACCACCCAGCCAGATCTCGGTATCCGGCAGGATCTTCGGCAGCTCTGTCAGTATCTCCCGGATCAACTTCCAGTTCCAGATATAGCAGGAAAAGCCGATCACCTCCGGCTGACGCTCCCAGATCCCCTCCAGAATACTTTCCAGAGACTCATTGATGGTGAACTCCGCCAGCTCCACATAGGGCTGTAATTTCTCTCCCACGCATGCCCGCAGGCTGTAAATGGCGGGATTGGAGTGTATGAATTTTGCATTAATCGCTGTTAATAAGAATTTCATGGGATTATTATACTAAGAAAAAGGAACTGTGTCACCACAATTCCTTTTCCTCGCAACTAAATTACTACAACAAACATTCAACAAAAATATGATTATAGGCTCTTTACAAAACGGTCGAAAGCCTTCTGACCTTCTTCGGTTCTCTTGTAGACACCGGCATCTTCCAATACCTGCATGAATACCAGACCGATCTCTTTCTCCACAATGCCGTCAATGTTCTCTGCGGTAATGGCATCGTATTTCGGGCGGAACTCATCTACCCAGTCCGCATGCTTTGCCAGTTCCTCATCGGCTCTTAAGTCTTTACCGGCGAGAATAGCTTCCTTCAGGTGCGCCATCTCACTCTTCAGACGGGCAGGCAGCACTGCCAGACCCATAACCTCAATCAGACCGATGTTCTCTTTTTTAATATGATGCAGCTTTGCATGAGGATGATATACTCCCAGAGGATACTCCTCGGTGGTGATGTTGTTACGCAGCACCAGATCCAGTTCGTATTTGTCCCCACGTTTTCTCGCAATGGGAGTGATGGTGTTGTGGGGCTCATTATCGGTATAGGCATAGATAAATGCCTCTTCATCCGTGTATTCTCTCCACTTGTTCAGAATCACATCTGCCAGCGCGATGATGCGGTCGGTATCCGTGCCGCTGAGACGGATCACGGACATGGGCCATGCCACAATACCGGCATCCACATCTTCATAACCTGCTACAGAGAAGGTTCTCTCTACGGGAGCTTTTGCCATGGCGAACTCATAATGACCGCCCTGGAAATGATCGTGGCTTAAGATAGAACCGCCTACGATGGGCAGATCCGCATTGGAACCTACAAAATAATGAGGGAACTGCTTTACGAAATCAAACAGCTTGCAGAAGGTCGCATGCTCGATCTTCATAGGTACATGCTGAGAGTTAAATACGATGCAGTGCTCATTGTAATATACATACGGAGAATACTGGAATCCCCACTGGCTGCCATTTATGGTCACCGGAATAATGCGGTGGTTCTGACGGGCCGGATGATTCACACGACCTGCATAACCCTCATTTTCACGGCACAGCAGGCATTTCGGATAACCGGACTGCTTTGCCAGCTTCGCTGCGGCGATAGCTTTGGGATCCTTCTCGGGCTTGGACAGGTTGATGGTAATATCCAGATCGCCATATTTAGTGGGTGCCACCCATTTCATATCCTTGCAGATACGATAGCGGCGGATATAGTCGGAATCTCTGCTTAATTTATAATAATAGTCGGTAGCTGCCTCAGGAGATACCTGATCGTACAGCTCATGGAAATGACGGATCACTTCGCTGGGTCTCGGCATCAGCATGCTCATGATCTTCGTATCGAAAAGGTCACGGTATACCACACTGTTCTCCTTGAGAATGCCTTTTTCATAAGCATAATCCAGCATGCCCTTCAGAACCTCTTCCAGTTCATCCTCACGCATGGTCACATTGTCGCGCTCTTCCAGCTCATCCAGTTCAAACAGCTCCAACAGACGGTTGGTCGTGTAGATCACATCTTCCTCCGGAACCAGTCCTGTCTGTACTCCGTAGGATACTAATTTACGAATTAATACCTGAATATCCATTTTCTTTTCTCCTTACAGTGTCTGGGGACCGTCACCGATCTCTACTACATAGAAATCAGCTGCATAGCCGATCCTTTCCTTGTATGCCTTGCCTACCTGATCGATAAAGGTATCGATTGCCTCATCCTTTACGATACTTACGGTACATCCGCCGAAGCCGGCACCGGTCATACGGGATCCGATGACACCGTCTACCTTCCATGCTTCTTCTACCAGAGTATCCAGCTCGATACCGGTTACTTCATAATCATCCCGCAGGGATACGTGGGATGCATTCATCAGTTCACCGAACAGCTTCACATCATTCTTCTTCAGTGCTTCTACCGCACGGATCGTTCTCTGATTCTCGTATACGGCATGCTTTGCGCGCTTTCTGCGGACATCACTCTTGATAATGGACTTGAACTTCTCGAAAGTCTCCTCATCCAGATCGCCCAGAGTCTTGATCTTGACTACCTGCTGCAGCTCTGCCAATGCGGTCTCACACTCACTGCGGCGCTCATTGTACTTGGAATCTCCTAAGCCTCTCTTTTTATTACTGCATGCGATAACGATCTTCGCATTCTCCAGATGGATGGGTGCATACTCATAGTCCAGAGTTGCCGTATCCAGGAAAATAGCGTTGTCTTTTTTACCCATGGCAATGGCAAACTGATCCATGATACCGCAGTTTACCTTGTTGTATTTGTTCTCGGAGAACTGTCCGATCAGCGCCAGATCCTGATTGGTCACATCAAAGCCGAAGAAATCCCTCAGGATGTAGCCGGTCAGCACTTCTACGGAAGCGGAAGAGGAAAGTCCGGAACCGTTGGGAATATTACCGTTTAACAACAGATCCATACCGGAAGTCACTTTCATGCCCTTCTCACCGAACGCCCAGATCACTCCCTTGGGATAGTTGGTCCAGCCTGCTTCCTTGCTGGGTACCAGGTCATCCAGAGAAGATTCGATCACTCCGAGCTGTGCGAAATTCATGGAATAGAAACGCAGCTTATTGTCGTTTCTTTTTCTGGCAACACCGTAAGTGCCGATGGTCAGTGCGCAGGGGAAAACGTGTCCGCCGTTATAGTCGGTATGTTCACCGATCAGATTCACACGTCCTGGTGCAAAATAAGCCTTGGCGCCCTCTGCATCTCCAAATACTTCTGCGAAAGTCTTCAGAATCGTCTCTTTCATTTCCATTTTTTACTCCTATCTGCTTACTGTGTAAGCCTTTTCCACTTATGTTTTATCACGTTGGCTGCTCCAGCGGGTGCCGAAGTGCGAATTCTTTTACTCTATGTTTTCATCATAATAGAAAAAAACGTTTTTTTCTATCTACTTATGTTTTCTGAATCTGTCGAAATGTTAAAAGCTACAAACCATGCAAAAATAAAAAGAACCAACAGCGCGAGAGCTTGCTCGTGAATGTGTTGATTCTTTTCTATTTAGGTGGCTTTATTCCGCGCTCTGCTTCCGATACTGTACCGGAGTCATATCATACGCTTTCTTGAACAGGCGGTTGAAATGTTCCACATTCTCGTAACCGACATTGGCTGCAATGGTCTCCACCGTCTGGTTGGTCTCCTTTAAGAGCATTCTTGCCTTTTTCATGCGCTCTTCCCGAACGACCTCCTGGAAGGTCATTCCCGCCTTTTCCTTAATGTACTTGGACAGGTAAGGCTTGGAGAGATGGAAAGTATCTACCAGCATATCCAGTGTCACATCCACGTAGTTCTTCTGGATGAAGCTGATAATCTCTACGATGCGCTCTTCTCTGCCGGAGGTGATATGTTGCTCTGCTGCCAGCTTGTTCACTGCGGACACCAGTGCGGCAATAGAACTCTTGATAATATCTTCATCCACGCCGACGCCCCAGTAGAACTTACCGTCATGGACGATGCCTACATAGGTGGCAGCCTTGGAATTGGAACCTCTGGAAATTGCATGCTCTTCGTATACGGACAGCTCGTAGGTAATACCGAAGTATGTCTTGATGGCGTTGCTGACTGCGTCCAGACGACCGTTACCCATGGTGGTGATGGTTCTGGAAGCGCCGCCCTGCTCGATGGTCACCTCTGCCTGAATGCCGTTCTCCTGCTTGAAGTGGCACTCCGGAATATTGAAAATGCTGCGGGGATAAATATAATTTTCCTCGAAGATCGAGTAGATCTCCTTGGGAAGTAACTCCTGATGACGTCTGTCGGAGATACCCTTCACCAGATATCCGACCTCTTCCTTCATGGCTGCGGGCAGTGCGAAACCAAACTGCTGCTTCAATACGAATGCTACGCCGCCCTTACCGGATACGCTGTTGATACGGATAACATCGGATTCGTACTCTCTTCCCACATCCGCAGGATCGATGGGCAGGTAAGGAATATCCCAGCGCTTGCCGGTCTTGCCTTCCTTCTGCCATGCCATACCTTTGCTGATGGCATCCTGATGAGAACCGGAAAATGCGGTAAATACCAGATCTCCCGCATAGGGAACTCTCTCATGCACCTTCATGCCGGTGAAATTCTCATAAGCTTCACGGATCTCCATAATGTGGGAGAAATCCAGTCCGCTGTCCACACCGTGGCACATCATATTCAGTGCAACGGTTACTAGATCTACATTACCGGTACGTTCGCCGTTACCGAACAAAGTACCTTCCACACGGTCTGCTCCGGCTAATACGCCGAACTCCGCATCACTGATGCCACAGCCTCTGTCGTTGTGGGGATGTACGCTGAGTACTACATTATCACGATATTTCAAATGCTTGTGCATATATTCTACCTGGCAGGCAAATACGTGAGGCATTGCCACCTGTACGGTGGTGGGCAGATTGATGATTGCCTTGCGGTCAGCAGTAGGCTTCCATACATCCAGCACCGCATTGCAGACTTCCAACGCATAATCCACCTCGGTCTGGGAAAAGCTTTCCGGGCTGTACTCGAAGGTGAAGTTGCCTTCGGTCTCATCAGCCAGATTCTTTAACATCTGGGCGCCGTTTACTGCCAGCTTCTTGATAGCTTCCTTATCCTTCTTAAATACCTGTTCTCTCTGCTCTACGGAAGTAGAATTGTACAGATGAATCACGGCGTGAGGGGCACCCTTGACTGCCTCGAAGGTCTTGCGGATAATATGCTCTCTCGCCTGAGTCAGTACCTGAATGGTCACATCCTCCGGGATCATGTTACGCTCGATCAAAGCACGGATAAAATTATATTCGGTATCGGAGGAAGCGGGGAAACCTACCTCGATCTCCTTGAAACCGATCTTTATCAATAATTTGAAGAATTCCAGCTTATCTTCCAGGCTCATGGGATCAATCAAAGCCTGATTACCGTCTCTTAAGTCAACGCTGCACCAGATGGGGGGCTTGGTAATGCTGTCCTTCTTCACCCAGTCGTAGGTCACCTCGGGGGGCATAAAATAAGTTTTCTGATATTTTGCTGCAATGTCTGCGCTGTTCATGGGAATCCTCCTGCCGTATGATTACTTTTTATTTTCAAAACACATTATTTTTACTATTTTCACTTACCTGATTGCACTATCTTAACACTCATAATTTCTGTAAGCAAGTTATGTTCTTATCTTGTTAATTGATGTATTTTAATGTGACATTTTTGTCATACGCTTGTAAATTCAGGAAAAAGGTGATTTTGTTCTGTATTTATCCCGTTTTATTATTTGATAAATAATTTTAATTGCATATATCATTTTTTGTTATATTTAAAAATATATTTTTAACTTTGTATTGTTTCATTATTGATTGATTTTATTATTACAATTAAAATGTTTTTCACATAAAAACAGATGTCCGTGTCGGGCATCTGTTTTGAATTCATACTTTATTTATAGCCTAAATGATTTCTCCGGGCTGCGTACTCTCGAAATCGTAACGACCATTCGTATTCCGGGCTGTTAAATGATTTCCACTCTCTCAAAATACCGGATCAGAATATCTGCGCAATTTTCGATTCCCAGTTTGGTGGTATCCAGGATCATATGATAATTGTTCACATCACCCCACACTTTACCGGTATTTTCATAATAATAGTCGGCACGCTCCGCATCATTTTTCTCAAGCATTTCTTTTGCCTCATCGTGGGGAAGACTTTCCTTCTTCATGATACGTTCAATACGATCTTCCTTATCCGCGCACACATACACGTTAAATACATTCGGCTGATCCTTCAGGATCTCGGATGCACAACGTCCCAGAATAATACAGGGATGTTCCGCCAATTCCTTAATGACCTCCGCTTCCGTAGCATAACTGTCACCATCCAGCTCATGCTCTATGTATGCCTTATCATATACCGGCACCCCCAGCTTCTCAGACAGCTCCTGTGCGATCAGACTGGCTCCTGTTCCGAATCTTCGGCTGATAGTAATTACAAGGTTCATCGTAAGCACCTCCTTTGTAAGGTACTCTCATTTTATGATAAAGACTCTGAATTTGCAAGAGGGATGTTTTCTGTAACTATTATCTCTCTTCTCTGAAGTACGCCAGTCCCAGACTTGCGGGGGGCTGATTCTCTCTCTTGCTCCGCATGCTGGTGATGACCAGTACCAGTAAGGTCACAACATAAGGGATCATCTTATACAGTTCCTGATACTCCATATGCTCAATACCGGTGGGCAGATACAAATACAGGATGTAAAGTCCGCCGAACAGGAAGGAAGCAAATACACTGATATTCGGTCTCCAGATGGTGAAAATGACCAGTGCGATGGCAAGCCAGCCTCTGTCACCGAAGGCATCGTTGGACCAGACGCCGCAGGCATAGTCCATAACGTAATACAGACCACCCAGACCTGCGATCATACATCCCACACAGGTAGCAATGTATTTGTACCGGGATACGTTGATGCCGGCAGCATCTGCAGTATTGGGTCCCTCACCGACTGCTCTCAAATGCAGACCGGTTCGGGTATGACTCAGAACATAAGATGCCGCAAACGCAATGATCACTGCCAGATAAGCCAGGAATCCATAGGATAAAAACAGCTTGCCGAACCATCCAAGCTTCGCTGCAAAAGGAAGTGACTTGCTGAAATAACTGCTGGTAGCGGACAGTGCGATGGAAGGCACGTCACTGTTGACCAGTTTAATCAGGGAGCCGCCGAAGAAATTACCGAAGCCGACACCGAAGGTGGTCATTGCCAGACCGGTCACATTCTGATTCGCCCGCAGGGTAACAGTCAGGAAGCAGTACAGCAGTCCCATCAGCAGAGATCCCAACAGACAACAAAGCATAGGGATCGCAATGGCAAGGAAGCCGTTCATATTCGCCGCGCCGCCTGCCGATCTCTCATAGAAGAAGGAACCGATGACACCGCAGATACCTCCCACGTACATAACACCGGGGATTCCCAAATTCAGGTTGCCGGATTTCTCCGTGATGATCTCACCGGTGCTTCCGTATAACAGAGGAATTCCCTGTACAATAGCTCTCGGAATAAATGCAAGTAAAAATGTCCACATGATTACTGTTCCTCCTTTTCTGCCTTTTTACGGAACTGCAGGCGATAGGTAATGAAGAACTCACAGCCGATGATAAAGAACAGGATAATACCTGTCAGGATATCGGAGTAGGAATGATTCAGTCCAAAATTGGTAGAGATCTCGCTGGCACCACGATCCATGAAAATGATCAGGAAGCTGGAGAATACCATGGTCAGAGGATTGAATTTGGACATCCAGGACACCAGTACCGCAGTAAAGCCCTGTCCACCCGCAATGGTAGTGGTGATCGTATGGTTGATACCGCCTACCAGAAGCAGACCCACCAGTCCGCACAACGCACCGGACAGAAGCATGGTACGGATGATTACTTTTTCTACCTTGATACCTACATATTTTGCGGTATTTTCACTCTCACCCACAACAGAGATCTCATATCCCTGCTTGCTGTAGTTGAGATATACATACATAAATATTGTGATCACTACTGCCACCACAATGCTTAACAGATACTTGGAACCGAAGATCTGGGGCAGCCAGCCCACGTTGGTGTTCTGGTTAATGATACCGATCTTACCGGATCCCTTGGGAACCTCCCATACGATGGTATAGAATGCCACCAGCTGGGTAGCTATGTAGTTCATCATCAGTGTGGACAGCGTCTCGTTGGTATTCCATTTTGCCTTGAAAAAGGCGGGAATGAAGCCCCAGATAGCTCCTGCTGCCAGGCTTGCCACGATCATGCACAGGATCACGACAGCATTGGGAAGCTTGTCTCCCAGGCAGATCATGCAGGCTGCAGCGGCAAGACCACCGATCAGTACCTGTCCCTCACCGCCGATATTCCAGAATTTCATCTTGAATGCCGGGGTCAGTGCCAGTGCAATCAATAGCAGGATCGCAATATTCTGAAAAGTAACCCAGGTCTTACGGACGGATCCGAAAGCACCCAGAACGATGGACTGATATACCTGTAAGGGATTGATTCCCGTGGTGATCGTCGTAATGATGCCGCACAGGATCAATGCCAGCAGGATTGCCAGGGCGCGGATACCCAGAGATTTGTACCAGGGGAGTGCATCTCTTTTTACGATATGAAACAAAGGCTCTTTATTCTTCTCCTTCATGTTCTTTGCCTCCTACTCTGGTCATCAGCATACCGACCTCATTCTTATCTGTCTTTCTCGCATCGAGGATACCGCTGACTTCTCCGCCGCACAATACCATGATACGGTCAGACAGCTCCATCAGCACATCCAGATCCTCACCGACGAAGATTACAGCAACGCCCTTTTTCTTCTGCTCATTGATCAGATCATATATGGTATAGGAAGAATTGATATCCAGTCCACGGACCGCATAAGCCGTCAGCAGTACGGTAGGTGCGGATGCGATCTCTCTTCCTACGAGAACCTTCTGTACGTTACCTCCGGACAGTCTGCGCACAGGTGTAGCAATACCGGGAGTCACAACTTCCAGATTCTCTACGACATCCTCAGCCAGCTGTTTGGGAGGCTTGCGGTTGGTGAATGGCGTATGCCCCTTGCGGAAGGAACGTAACATCATATTATCGGTCAGGTCCATGTTGCCCACCAGACCCATGCCGAGACGATCCTCCGGCACGAAGGAGAGGGAGACACCCATCTCTGCGATCTTCAGCGGATCCTTGCCGATCAGCATTTCCTTGCTGCCATCGTCCTCTACATAATGGATGCTGCCGGACTCCACCACCTGTAATCCGGCGATGGCTTCCAGAAGCTCCTTCTGTCCGCAGCCGGAGATACCGGCGATTCCCAGAATCTCACCGCTGTTAGCAGTAAAGGACACATCCTTCAGCTTGACGATACCATCTTCGTTGCGGACGGTCAGTCCCTGTACTTCAATACGGGGCTTGGGATTTACAGGCTCCGGTCTGTCAATATTCAAAGTAACCGCATGTCCCACCATCATGTTGGTCATTTCGGTTACGGTGGTATCCTTTGTCAGCATGCTGCCGATGTACTGACCGTTTCTGAGCACTGCCACACGATCAGACAGAGACTCCACTTCATGCATTTTATGGGTAATGATGACTATTGCCTTGCCGTCATCTCTCATTTTCCTGAGGACGTTGAACAGCTTCTCAGTCTCCTGCGGTGTCAGTACGGCGGTAGGCTCGTCCAGAATCAGGATATCCGCGCCGCGGTACAGCACCTTTACGATCTCAACGGTCTGCTTCTGGGATACGGACATATCGTAGATCTTCTGCTTCGGATCCACTTCAAATCCGTATTTATTGCAGATGTCCTCTATTTTCCGGGAGGCTTCCTTAATGTTCAGTCTGCCTTCCAACCCTAAGATGATATTCTCGGTGGCAGACAGCACATCGATCAGCTTGAAATGCTGATGCACCATGCCGATTCCCAGCCGCAATGCGTCCTTGGGGGATTTGATGACCTCTTCCTTACCGTTAATAAAGATCTGTCCCTCATCCGGGAAATAAATACCGGAGAGCATATTCATCAGTGTCGTCTTACCGCTGCCGTTTTCCCCAAGCAGTGATAAGATCTCACCCTTGTAGATATCCAGATTGACCTTGTCATTGGCAATCACGGACCCAAAAGTCTTGGTAATGTTTTTCATTGAAACCGCAGCTACTTTTGTCTCTTTTTCCATCCTAGTCACCTTTCCAAATTATCAGGAGGACTTCCGCCTCTTTTCTATCTCATCGATCTGTAAAAGATCAATAAGGTAGAAAAAGGGCGGCGCGGCGATAAACGCAGCGCCGTCCAGGCTTACAAATTAATACTGCTCGTCCAGCAGGTTGATGCCGTCGATTCTTACGTTGAAGTAAGGAGCGGAACGGAATGCAACATCGGACTCATGGAAATAACCATCACTTACTACTTCATGATCAGGAGTATAATCGGGATCGGTATCAACATCTGCTTCGTAGCTGTCAAGAGCCTTGCCGTCTACCGTGAATGTAGCAGTATCGAATACATGTACATTTCCTGCGATCAGATCAGCCTTAGCTGCTTCTACTGCTTCTGCAGTACCATCTGCTACAGCAGCACCCAGATCACTCAGTTCTACGGAACCGGTCTCCAGAGTACCACACCAGTCGGTAGCAATGGGAGTACCCTCAGCTACACACTTGATAGCATACTCGAAGTAAGGCTCCCAGTTAATTCTGGAAGATACCAGGAAGGTATTGGGGCAGGCTGCCTCAGTGCTTCCATTGTAGGATACGTTAGGAACGCCTGCGGTCTCACATGCGGTAGGAGCACCCATGGAGTCTGCATGCTGGCTGATCAGTACACAACCGTTCTCGATCAGCTTGTTCGCTGCTTCTTTCTCAGCAGTCTCATCATACCAGGAACCTGTAAAGGTTACATCCATGGTAACGGAGGGGCATACGGAACGAGCACCCAGGAAGAAAGAAGTATATCCGGACATAACCTCTGCATAGGTATAAGCACCTACATAACCCATCTTAGCCTGATCCTCGGTGATGTCACCGTTAGCGATCATCTCATTCAGCTTCTCACCTGCAACGATACCTGCAAGGTAACGGCCATCATAGATAGAAGCGAATGCGTTATGGAAGTTGTCAAGACCCTCTGTATGAGCCTTGGTACCGGTTGCATGGCTGAACTGAACATCGGGATATTCCTTAGCGGCCTCGATGATGTAGTCCTCATGTCCGAAACTGTCTGCGAAGATGAAATTACAACCTGCATCAGCAAGCTCGCAGGCTGCTTCATAAGCTTCCTGTCCCTCGGGGATGTTGGTCTTGGTCATGTACTCAATACCAAGCTTCTCACAAGCTTCCTTTGCTGCATTCAGGAAGTTCAGATCATAAGTGGAGTTCTCATCATGCAGGAAAATGAAACCTGCCTTCACACCGGTAACAGCTTCGCTGCCGGCTGCATCTGCTGTGGTACCAGCTGCTTCGGTAGAAGCGGTGGTTGCTGCATCCGTGCCGGTGGTTGCTGCGTCATTGGATCCGCATCCTGCCAGAGCAGTAACTGCGAGAGCCATAGCTGCAAGTAAACTTACGACTTTCTTTTTCATAATTCTCCTCTTTCTGCGCTGCTGCTTCGTCACAGATCCATGGTGGCAGCGCGGACACGGACCTGCGGATGAACTGCTGAGTTTTAACATAAAAAGGGTAGTATGACCTTTCATACAACCCCTTTATTGTATTCTCTCAACATTAGTCAGTATAAGCATTTGTCTGACTTATTGTCAAGAGAAGTATAAAATTTTTATTAACTCATTTGTTACGCACGAAAAGTAATCTCTCCGGTCTTGTCATCCATGCTTTCCACGATAGCAAGAGACTCTACACGAATTCCTTTGGAACGGATCAGATCACCGCCCTTCTGGAAGCCCTTCTCCACAGCAATACCAACACCTTCCACGGTAGCGCCTGCTTTATTCACGATATCGATCAGACCTTCCAGCGCACATCCGTTGGCCAGGAAATCATCAATGATGAGAATATGATCTTCGGGATGCAGGAATTTCTTGGAGACGATCACATCATATACTCTCTTGTGCGTAAAGGATTCAATCTTGGTGGAATATACCTCACCGTCAATATTTACTGACTGGGATTTTTTCGCAAATACCACCGGCACATGAAAATGCTGGGCTGCCACACAGGCAATGCCGATACCGGAAGCCTCCACCGTCAGGATCTTCGTGATCTTACGGTCTGCGAACAGACGCGCCCACTCTTTGCCCATTTCATTAAACAGGTCAATATCCATCTGATGATTCAGAAAAGAATCTACCTTTAATACATTTCCCGCTTTTACTGTTCCGTCCTTGCGGATACGCTCTTCGAGTAATTTCATCGTGTGTCTCCTTTGTTAGTGTTTATTCATATTTTTCTCTATTATAATCAGGATATCGGTTCTTTTTCAATAGAAGATTTACTTCTCCCTCTTTCTCTTGCTATTTTCATTATATTTTGCTATTTTGTAACTATTCAGAGCCATTGATGATATTTATCTGGCGAATAAGAATACAGTCTTTTATGAGGTATTTTACAGTGCTTAAGGGATATCTGATCGAAAAATATAATGTGATGAGCAATGCCTACACCTGCAACCGGCTGGTGGAAGAGGCTGCCGCCCGAGGTGTGGACCTGCAGATTGTGGGCATCCATGATACCATGGTCACACCGGATAGCGTGATCAATTGCGGAAGAGTGCTGGAACATAGAGATTTTGTGATAAACCGCTATAAATGGGGAGAATTAAAGGATGCCATCAATGCACTTGCCACCCGAAGCTATAATCCCTTAACTGCCTATAACATCTATATTAATAAATATAAACAGGTGCGGAACCTCCATTCCGATGCCTTTCTGATACCGAAATATATTCTTGGGACCTCCCTGCTGCCTTTTACCTCGATTGTGGAACAGTTAGGGCTGCCTTTTGTGGGAAAAGGTCTGGAAAGCTCCATGGGAGAGGAGATCGTCTGCATCTGGAGCCGGGAAGATTATGAAAAATTGTCCGTCACTTATCCGACAACAAAGGAATGGCTCTTCGAGGAATTCATCTCCGAAAGCTACGGCAGAGATATGCGTTTCTACAGCATCCGCGGAGAAGCTGTAGCATGCATGCAGCGCCGGTCCCAGGGGGATTTCCGCGCCAATGTGGCGCTTGGGGCTTCTGTGGAACCTTTCGAGATTACCCCTGCCATCCGCACCATTGCCCGGGACATTTACGAACAGACCGGACTTGATTTTTTGGGAATTGATCTGCTCTTTGGCAAAGAGAAACTCTATTTTTGCGAGATCAATGTCATGCCGGGACTGGAAGGCATTGAGAAAGCCTCCGACATTAATGTTGCCGGGAAAATTATCGAGACGATACAATCCGACTTTGCCGGTCACTGAAAGGCTTAAATATTCTTATGAAAAATACTTGTGGATCCACTTCGGAATTTCATACGATCTCCACTGCAAAGGAGGCGGAAGATTTCGTCTATGCCTCTTATCTGCGGGCTGCCGCACATCAGGATTACGCCACAAAAGATGCCGGAAAAAGGCATCCGGAGCTGACCGTGGAACTGCTCCGGCAGAAATCTCTTACGCCCTGCGTCGTCATCACCGGAAGCAAGGGAAAGGGCTCCGTCGCCAACATGATCTCCCGGATCCTGCAGACGAAATTCACAGTAGGTCTCATGACCAGTCCCCATATCACGGACTTCAGAGAACGCTTCCGCGTCAATGATGCGATGATAGACGAGGCAGACTTTTGCCGCCTGATGAATGCGATTCAGCCGGAGATTCTGAATATTGCCTCTGATCTGCCGGAGTCGGTATGCGTCAGTCCCATGGGCATCCAGGCGGATCTGGCACTGACGTATTTTCAGAAAAATCAGACCTCATTTAATGTATTTGAATGTGGAAAAGGTGCGAAATACGATGATGTGAACAATATCCGCCATGATTATGCCGTAATCAACCGGATTTTTCTGGAGCATACGAGAGAGCTCGGCGATACGCTGGCTGCCATTGCAGAAGATAAATCTCATGTCATCACCGGAGAGCAGAAGTGTGTCTATTTTGCGGAGCAGGAGCCGGAAGTACTTAAGGTCCTGGTGGATCGTGCCGAGGCTCTGCAGGTTCCTTATAAACTTTACGGACGGGATTTTCATGCGGAAAATATCCGTTATACCTGTTCCGGAATGCAGTTTACTGTGGTGATTGGAGATCATATTTATCCGGATCTACAGGTTCCGTTGTTGGGAGAACATCAGGCGAAAAACTGTGCACTGGCACTGGCTCTGTGCATGGATGTGCTGCAGGACATCTGTCCGGAATCCGATGCTTCGGAGATATTTTCAGAAACAATGTGTGAACAAATTCGGAGACAACTGGCAGCGATCCATCATCCGGGGCGGATGGAGATTCTAAATTCTGATCCATTTATTTTGCTGGATGCCTGCATCAATTCCGCCAGCTGTGAGAATGTAAAAGAGGTTCTGCGGCATTTAGAGATTCGGGATTGCACCGTTATCGTGGGGATTCCGGAAGATAAAGATTATGCCGGCGTGGTCCGGTCCATGAGGGATGTGGCGGATCGGATTCTCCTCACCAAGTCCGGAAATCCTCATTATCATTTTTCATCGCATCAACGAATGGTACTTGCTACAGAGGGGATCCTTACGGAATGGACGGATTCGGTAGAACAGGCACTGGCTTTGGCGGGTTCTTTTGCCAATCCCATTGTAATCCTGGGAACCACTTCGGTAATTTCGGAGGTTGAGCAGATTTTTCGGCAATCTTAACTTGCCCATATGAGATGCGGGTGTTACAATGAGGGCAGAATAGAAGAAATAGAAGAGTAGCAGGATATTTTGCAGGAAGGAGAAGTCCTATGGCAGGTATTTATGGAATTAGTAATTATAGTCTGACCGGCAATTACGGATACGGTTATTCTACCGGCGCAGTATCTTCCGCACTGTCCGAAGAAAAAGGAGTTGTGATAAATCCCGGAAAATCCGATGTGGAAAAGCCCGGCAGGAAATCTTCTCCCGCGGAATGCGGCACCGTCTATACCGCCGGCGGCACCACCACGACCAAAATCAGCTACAGCGACGAGAGCAATCCTTATCAGCAGAACTAGAAATCCTCAGATTCTGCTATGCTTATTGGACGGAATCTGGATCTGAGCGCGTAAATCCTAACAAGTTTTATACAAAAGTCCAACCGGGATTACTCGGTTGGACTTTTTTTCTTTTTCCATTCATTGTATACCTTCCAGATAACTTGTTGAATGATCTGTGCCTGCTCTTCGGTCACTCTACCTCCCGGCATTCCAAAGGTATGGGATACGGGAATTCCCAATCCTTCCGGGCTTTCCTCGAACACCTCCGCATACAACAAACAGGCCGCAATATAGTTTCCTATATTATTCTGGTGTCCGTAATCTCCGCCTTCTTCCGGAGCCAGATAAGGATTCACAGATAAGCCACATTGTTTTCTGAGTTCCCAATATCCCAGACATACTGGAAGTACCTCTGTATCCTCTCCCAGGGTCTCTGCCATTTGCGAATACCATTTTGCATTTGTTTCCGCCATATTTTGTGTCGTCATGGTAAGCATGTAGTTTTTGCCATCTCTGCCATAGACCTCTCCGGGTACACCCCGTTTCCACGGCTTGGGAGCCCCACTCTGAAGGTATCCATACTGATACGCATGCGGAGCCCAAAGGAGCATCTTCCCCGCTTTTCCTTGTATTTTATCATGTAGAATCTTTGCTCCCTGCAGCATCCTGGGTCTCTGTTTATAATCTTCTGCATCAATTTCCCCACTATAGGTTTCCACAGCCTCATTACTGTTTCCTGCTACAATAAAATAATCATAATATTCATTGCCGGCAATAAGTTTCTCACACTGTGCAGCCCGCTCCTCGCAGCCTTCTACCAGACCGGCATAATGGGCGATTCCTGTTCCTCCCCAATAGCTGTAAGCCAGTCTTGCATTCCAGCCACCCATTTTTGCCAGTTCCCGGAAATAATAATAAGAACTGTCCCACAATCCAGTAAAGCTATGTCCGCAAAATGCCATTTTAGGACCTCTGGCAATAAACCAGATCCTCACCTGCACGGAAGCCTCTTCTATCTGAAAAACAAGTTCTTTCTCCCATTTTTCATCGGGATCTGTATCCGGCCATACCAGCGCATCATGGGGTTCTCCTTCATAAATACCGGTATCCTCATGAAAAAGTTCTGTATCGATACTTCGCGGCATCCCTTTAAAATATCCAAAGGAACGAAATTCACTGCGTTTCACCTCAGAATTTATATCTCCAACATTTTCTCTCCATTCAGAACAGGCTGCAATCGTGTTAATATGGCAGGAACGGCTTTTCTGTTTTTCCAGAATCAGAATATCCAGATCATTGATTTCAAATTTATTTTCATTATAAATTCCAATTTCCTGCAAGCCATACCATTTTACATTAATGCCGTAGTTTTTACTTTTTTCTGTCATTTTCTTATCCTTTCACAGAACCGATCATAACACCTTTTACAAAATGCTTTTGAACAAACGGATATAACAGGATCAGCGGCAAACTACCAAATACGATGACTGCATATTTAAGTACCTCGACCGTGGCAGCACGCATGCTTTGTTCTGCCGTCACCGCCATATCCTCTAATGCCTTTACAGAGTTCATGATATTCCGTAATACTACCTGTAATGTAAATTTATCTTCACTCGCCAAATAAATAAATGCATCAAAATAAGAATTCCAATGGGCCACCGCATAATATAAAACAAGCACTGCCATAATAGACCTGGACAAAGGTAATATCATACTCACAAGAACTTTAATATCATCACAGCCATCCAACCGGGCTGACTCCAGCATTTCTGCCGGAATACTGTTTTGAAAATATGTCCTTGCAATAATCATATTATACACAGATATAGCTCCGGGCAGAATCAACGCCCACATACTGTCCAGTAATCCCAGATTTTTAATATTCAAATAAGTAGGAATCAGCGGTGCAGTAAATACCATAACAAAAATAAATAAAGATGTAAAAAATTTTCTTCCGACAAAATCCTTTACCGATAACGGATATGCCGCCAACACTGTCATTATGATATTTACACAGGTTCCTACCACAGTATATAAAATAGAATTCCGGTAACCTACGATCAACTGTTTATTAGAAAAAATCTGTTTGTAAGCCTCTATGTTGAATCCTTTCGGCCAAAAACTTACCTGCCCTCTGACAACCGCACTTGGTGTGGAAAAAGAAGATGAGACAACATTTAGAATCGGTAACATAATTATAAGAAAACAAATTATCAAAAATGTAGTATTCACTATATAAAAAGCCTTATTGTTTTTTGACATTCTTTTCATATGGACTCCTTTTTGCCTGTTGGCATATATTCTAGAATAAACTGGTTTCAGATACTTTATCAGAGATACGATTTACCAGCATAAGGAGTATCAACGACACTACCGACTGGAAAATTCCGATGGCCGTAGAATAACTGTACTGCATTGAATTCAGTCCCACGCGATACACATAAGTAGAAATAATGTCGGATGCAGACATATTAAGGTCATTCTGTAACAATAAAACTTTTTCATACCCAATTGTAAGTATATGTCCGCAGGACATAATAAGTAATATGACTGCTGTGGGCAAAATACTGGGAATATCTATATATCTTATTCTCTGCCAGATATCAGCGCCATCTACCGTTGCTGCTTCATGCAATTCCTGATCCACCGCCGCCAAAGCTGAAATATAGATTACCGCATTAAATCCTGTTTTTTGCCATACATCGGAAAAAACATAAAGTGTTTTAAACAGTTTTGGCTCTCCCATAAAATGAATAGCTTCTCCGCCCAATGATTGTATCAGATGATTCACCGGCCCGTTTAAAGACAATACCTGTGTAAGAATACCAACCACCAGAACTGTAGAGATAAAATAGGGCATATAGGTGACCATTTGTACAGTTTTTCCAAAACAGCGAATCCTCACATAGTTTAAAGCTATTGCCAAAATAATCGGCGGAAAAATTCCAATTGCAATTCCATACAAAGACAGTCCCATGGTATTGATCATCAGACGTGAAAACTGAGGAGATGCAAAAAACATCTTAAAATTTTTCAATCCCACAAAAGGACTATGCCAGATTCCGCCTTTAAAGCTGTATTCACGGAATGCGATCTGGGAGCCAATGATTGGCATATATTTAAATATGACCAGATAAATAATGGGCAATAAAATAATCAGATATAACTGCCAGTGTCTCTTTATTGCTCTTATTGTATTCTTTTTATGTTGCCTGTTATTTAGAACCTGCTTATTTCTTTTTGCCATAAAAATCCCTTTCTTGATAAGAAAAGGAGCACCGCCTTTTTGCAGCGCTCCTTCTTTTTATGTTTTATGCTATGGAAGTCCCATCCCCTTATTTTGCAAAGGCTGATACATCATAAGCATTTTGCAACAATTCCAGATAACGCTGTGCACCGACATTGTTCAGTGCGGCAATGTAATTATCCCAGTTACTGTCAATATCCTTTTCTCCGGTAATAAACTGAACCATATACTCTTTCTGGGTATCCATTACATTTGTTTTGAGCAGAGCAAGCTCGCTGGCATCTTCCTGATTCATATACAGATCAGGCATTACAGATTCCAGCGGCTGTCTTACCTTTTCCTGTTCTTTGGAGTCTTTATACATGATCACAAGTCTTCCATAGAGCGGTTTCACATCCTCCGCATATGGATCGGGGTTGGTGGCTTCCAGGTTTCTGAATTCCGGTGTACGGATCAAGCAGGCTAACTGTAAAAGTGCCTGTCCGGAATTAGATACTTCCGTTCTCTTATACTGTGCTTTCGTTACACCATCAATTCCCAGTTCGGTGGTATCTTCATCCAGCATTACATAATGAACACCTTCCACGCCAAGAGCAGAACGATAAGTTTCTTTTTCCGTTGCGAGATAATCCAACAGTCGGAAAGCTGCTTCCGGGTATTTGCAGGAACTGGTGATAAATGTCATTCCAGTTGCAAACATTGTATACGGATTCCAGGAAGCAATACACTGTCCGGTAGGACCTGTCAGAGGAGGAACACACTGATACTGCTGCCATTTTGTAGAGTAGGGCTCTGTAGTCAGATCACAGGCATATCCGGGACGCTGTGCCAAAAAAGCTCCAATGACACACTCATCACCAGATTCATTGACATTTACTTGATTCTTCAGATCCTGCGTAAAGGATTCCGGATTGATCAGTCCCTCGGAGTACATTTTATTCAGATATTTCAGACCATCACGATAACCTTCCTGCATAGGAGCAAATGTTACTTTTCCATCATCCACATATAATTTGCTTCCCTCAGAGATCAACTGGAACGGATCCATCAGGAATCCATCAATCTGTGTTCCCGATCCGGAAGCAACGGTAGATAAAGGAATCTCATCATTGGGATCTCCGTTTCCGTTTGCATCATACTCTTTAAATGCCTTCATTACCTGATAAAATTCTTCGGTCGTCGTAGGCATTTCCAGGTTCAGATTGTCCAGCCACTCTGTATTGATCCACAATTTCATTCCATATTGAACGTGCAATGCACCATCTACATTTGGCAGAGAATAAATATTTCCGCTGGGTGTTGTAATATAATCTTTTAAACCCTCAATATTTTCAAAGGCTGCCTTATAACCTACGGAAACAGTATCAATATACTCATTCAGGGGAATCACCAGTCCCTGTTCACCCAATGCCTGTTCCGTTGCTTTATCATAACGATTTTTTGTACCACACCCTGTAAGAATAATGTCCGGCATATCTCCTGATGCAAAAATGGTACTCAGCTTTTCCTGAATATTATCTGATGCTGCACAGGTCTGCCATTCAATATGAATTCCGGTTTCCTCTTCCAGTTCTTTTACCTGTGTATTATCTTCCCATGCTGTTCCATCATCATTGGCCGGTGCAAATACAGTCAGCGTGATGGGTTCATTCACAATTGGAAGCTCCCCCGGCTCACTGTAGATGGAAATATCCTCTGTAACTGTTGACGCAGATGCAGGATTATCTACCCCCTGATCAGAAGTGTCACTCGCAGAACCACATCCGCTTAATAAACCGGTGGACATGACAACTGCCATAAATAGTGCTGTTAGTTTTTTCTTTTTCATCCTCATTCTCCTTCTCTGATCCACAATGCGTGGTTGCTTTTGGTGATTTTGACTTTACACAAATCCTCCCACGACAACAACTTCTAATCCATTTTGCAGCATACATTCCATTGGAAATTCACCGTACATTTCATTAGATAGCGTTCTTATTCTACGATTTCCACTCAGAAGGAGATATTCCGTATACTCTTTTGAATGCTCTTCTAAAGGTGGCACTGCTGCTATATCCCACCATTTTTGCTATTTGCTCTAAGTCATCTTTTTTCTCCTGTATCAGTTCTTTGGCCTTCTGCAGCCGTATCTCTTCCAGATAGTTGCTAAACGTCTTTCCCATAATATTTTTAAAGAATATGGAGAAATAACTTTCCGACAATCCGAAGTTTTCTGCCGCTGCTGCCACACAAAATTGATCATCCATATAATTGTTATCTATGTATTCCTTCGCCTGATAATAGTATTGTTCAGATTTTTTGTTCCTTTCCTGTTCGATCTTCTGTCCTAATAGCAGGAATTGCTCTTCCAACAACCGTAGTGCCTCTTCCAGTTCTTCTTCCTTTTCTATCCTTTCTATCTTTTCTATCGCCTTTTCACTTTCTGCTATATTGTTATAGAGCTGCAATAAAATAACTGTAATATTAGAGATTAATAATCTACTCATTGTGGTTGATAAATGTGTATTTTCTACGTTCTGCTTCCGCAGTTCTGTAAATATTTTTCGTATTTCTGTTGTTTTCCCTCTTTGTGTGGCATTCATTAACTTCTCCTCTAATTGTGCCGGACACCATAGCATATTCAGTTCCACCAAAGTCTTGTTATATTCCACATATTCCTTACAGTTATTCTCTCTGGCAGCTTTTTTCATGCAATACTGTGCCTGTTGAAAAGAAAAAGGAATATCTTCTATATTCTCATATACTTTCCCATACCCTATATATACTGATTCTTCCTTCTTAGACAGGCATATCTCATATACTTTTTTCCTAATATCCTCTAATGTTTCATTTTCCTGACGACTACAAGCAATAATCAGGATTAATATTGTTTCCTCGTTCCAGTAATATGCTCTGATATATGATGCCGTACAAGCATCCAGCTTTTCCTCGATTCTTTTTTTTTCTCCCCTAATGGTTATTGCTGCAACACAATAACTATCTGCGCACAGATCAATTCCAACATATTCTGCTTCCTGCCTGATCACTTCTTCCGATTGCAATTCTCCATTCAGAAGTAACGCAAGAAAATTCTTTTTTTCTTTCTCCTTCTTTTCATTCAGCATACTTTTCATTGTCTTGTTCCGATCCATTAAAGTATGTACCCCTTTTTCTAAAAATTCATAATCGGACAACCTTTTCTTTTTAGCCTCTTCTTTTTCCTCCAGAGTAAACATACGCTGCATATTATCTATAATATTTCTGAGAGGATCACTATAACGCAAGGAGAACTGACATCCCATACCTACCTCAAATAGCAGACTGACAAGTAATACGATCCATGCAATTCTTTTCGTCTGTTTAAAATACAACAATGAATTTTCCGCGGGCAGCACAGTTGCAAATATCAGATTTCCATCCTCTGATCTCTGACATGCTACCATTTGTTCCTCTCCATTCATTTTTATGATCTCGCAGGTATCCAACGCCGGTAATTCTTCCAATGTCAACTCTGTTGCATCCGTTCCCAGTGCAGCCAGTATTGTCCCGTCCTCAGCAAAAATCAGCACTTTACCATTCATTTTCTGCAAGGAATCGAACATGTTCTCTAATTCCTGCCTGGGAAGTAAAAACTGGACAACTGCATTTGCCTCTTTCTGGTTATAATAAAACCTCACCGGATAAGAATACGTTAACGCCTCTTCCTCACTATCTGTATCAATCTTCTGTAATGTAAATAATTTCCAGCTATCTGCATAGAAGCTCTTATTTTTCCATTCTTCGTAAGTCATTTCTTCGTATTTGCGGTAATTATCATAAAAAAACTGTCTTCCGTTACTCATTCCGCTTTTTCGAAAAGATAATCCATTTTTTAATACCACACAATAATTGTAATATTTTTCCGAATCCGTAAATTTTTCATTCATATTATCAATACATCGCATTAATATTGAAATATTCGGATCTTTTTCCTGCAGTCCATCCAGGTGACACACCATAGCCAAATCGTTATTGTATAATAGAGAACTTGCTCCGGCATGAAAGACATCCAATTTCTTCTCAAACTCCATCCGGCATTGTGTCAATTCGTTTGTAACAATTCCCTTATAATAGC
>CAVJMX010000019.1:0-37699 GCA_963650795.1 Bacteroidales bacterium H4 | reverse complement strand
AATTGTATGAAAATCCTACAAAATTTTGTTGACAAAAGAGTATTGCCTATGTATAATAAGTCAGTGTGTGAATCAACACATCGTAGGAGACTTGTGTTTTCTACGCAACATATTGCATAGGAGTCGCTATGTTAGTAAGTTTATCTGATGTATTAACATCCGAAGGCAAGGTAGAAACTGTTGCCATTCCGCTTGAGATGACAAGCTTTAAGAGCCCTCAGGGAGACTTCCCCATTACGGAGAAGACACCCATCACCCTTACTTTTACCAACATCGGTGTGAACAAGGCAAAAGTAACCGGTACGGCAGAGCTTACCTTTGATACGAAATGTGACAGATGCCTTACTGAAGTACCTACAGCAATGAAGCTTGAATTTGACAGAATCGTTTATTCTCCCGAAGCGGAAGTAAGTGAGGAAGAAGATACCGAGCAGAGCTTTATGGATGGATGGCAGCTGGATGTAGAGGCTTTTGTGTACGATGAAATTCTGGTGAATTGGCCGGCAAAGATTCTGTGTAAGGAAGACTGCAAGGGTATCTGCCCTGTATGTGGTCAGAACAGGAATCTGAAGGAATGTGGTTGCGATACTTTCGTACCGGATCCTCGTATGGCAGCAATCCAAGATATCTTCAACGCGAATAAGGAGGTGTAACGATGTCTATTTGTCCTAAGAATAAATCTTCCAAAGGTAGAAGAGATAAGAGAAGAGCAAACTGGAAAATGAGCGCTCCTACATTGGTAAAGTGCAGCAAATGTGGTGCACTGATGATGCCTCACAGAGTTTGCAAGGCTTGCGGTTCTTACAATAAGAAGCAGGTCGTAAGCGTTGATTAATTGATAAATCAATGAAGCGAAATTAAGTGAAAAGAAAAGAGGAGATTCCGAATGGGATCTCCTTTTGCTTTTGCGAAAAAAAGCTCTTGCTTTTTACATACGCCTTTAGTATAGTAAGAATGAATTATTCATAAAGAAGCAAAGGAAATACGAAATGGCAGAATATGTAAATGTTGCTGTAGATGCGATGGGCGGAGACAATGCTCCCGCAGAGATCGTAAAGGGCGCGGTAGAAGCTGTCAATGCCGATAAGCGTGTCAAAGTGTTCCTGGTAGGTAAGGAGCCTGTGATCCGGGAAGAACTGAAAGCGTATACCTACGATGCAGAGCAGCTGGAAGTTGTACATGCGGAAGAAGTCATTGAGACCGCAGAGCCTCCGGTGATGGCAATCCGTCGCAAGAAGGATTCCTCTATCGTCAGGGCAATGTATATGGTAAAGAACGGTGAATGCGATGCATTCGTATCCGCAGGAAGTACCGGTGCGGTGCTGGTAGGCGGACAGGTGATCGTAGGTCGTATCCGCGGTGTGGAGAGACCTCCTTTAGCTCCCCTGATCCCCACGGAGAAGGGCGTAAGCCTTCTGTTAGACTGTGGTGCCAATGTGGATGCGAGACCTTCCATGTTAGTACAGTTTGCCAAGATGGGCAGTGTCTATATGGAAAGCGTTATGGGTGTGAAGAATCCCAGGGTCGGAATCGTGAACATCGGTGCCGAAGAAGAGAAGGGCAATGCTCTGGTGAAGGAGACATTCCCGCTTCTGAAGAATTGTCCCGAGATCAACTTTATCGGCAGCGTAGAAGCCAGAGATATTCCTGCAGGTGCAGCGGATGTCATTGTCTGTGAGGCGTTTGTCGGTAATGTAATACTGAAAATGTATGAAGGCGTCAGCTCCGCACTTCTCCATCAGGTGAAGCAGGGCATGATGTCCACACTGCGCAGCAAGATCGGTGCACTGCTTGTGAAGCCCGCACTGAAGACTACGCTGAAGAGTTTCGATACTTCCCAGTACGGAGGAGCACCATTACTTGGACTGAACGGTCTTGTGGTGAAGACTCACGGAAGCAGCAAGGCAGTGGAAGTGAAGAACTCCATCCTGCAATGCATTGCATTTAAGGAAGAGAAGATCAACGAGAAGATCAAAGAGCAGATCAGTCTGGAAGATAAGGCTGCAGAAAATAATTAAAAAGAGAAAAATATATTTGGAAAGAAGGAACTTGTTATGGAATTTGAAAAGTTAAAGAAAATCATTGCTGAGGTATTAAATGTAGATCCCGATGAGATTACTATGGAGACCACTTTCCAGGATGACCTGGGTGCGGATTCCCTGGATGTATACCAGATCATCATGGGTATCGAGGAAGAGTTCGATATCGAGATCCCTGCTGAGACCGCAGAACAGGTTACCACTGTGGAAGACGCAGTAGAGATGATCAAGAACGCAGTGAATTAGTTAAGCTACGAGCCATGCAAAGATAAAACAGGAACTGTGACCGAGAGCTTGCTCACAAGGCACTGTTCCTGTTTTTTAACTTTAATAGCGTGGCAAATTTATATAACCCAGTAGACTCGATCAGAGTAAGAATAAGCAGACCGTAAGCAGACGTCGGTACTTAGCGTGGGTATTTTCCACGCTTATGTACTGCTACGCTCTGCGACAGAGCGAGAGCGTGTCGCGTTTCTTACTCTGATTGGGGCTACGGTAGTATATTTGTGAGGACAAGAAAATGTTGGATGGTTATACAATGGACGTGCTGGAGCAGCGCATCGGCTATTGCTTTCACAACAAAGCATTGCTGAAGCAGGCTCTGACCCACAGCTCCTATACCAATGAACAAAAGATCAACAAAACAGAGAACTACGAACGTATCGAATTCTTAGGGGACGCCGTGCTGGAGCTGGTATCCAGTGACTTCCTGTTTAGAGAGCATCCGGATGTACCGGAGGGCGAATTAACCAAAATGCGCGCTTCCATGGTGTGTGAGCCTTCCCTGGCATTCTGTGCCAGAGACTTGGAGCTGGGACAGTTCATGCTCCTTGGCAAGGGAGAGGAGAATACCGGCGGCAGACGCAGAGACAGCATCACCTCCGATGGAATGGAGGCAATGATCGGCGCAATCTACTTAGATGGCGGCATGCAGCCCGCCAAAGCGTTTATCGATCGTTTTATTCTGTCGGACTTAGAGGACAAGCGCCTCTTCTACGACAGCAAGAGCAACCTCCAGGAACTGATCCAGGGGAAACTGAAAAAAGAGTTCGAGTACCGGCTGCTGGAAGAGAGCGGACCGGAACACGACAAGACCTTCGTGGTAGAGATCGACATGGAGGGAGAATGCCTTGGTCGTGGGCAGGGAAGAACAAAAAAAGCGGCAGAACAGCAGGCGGCTTACGAGGCGCTTCTGCTATTGAGGGATAGAGGATATGTATTTAAAAAGTATTGAGATACACGGGTTCAAATCATTTGCCAATAAGATCGTATTTCAGTTCCACAACGGAATCACCGGTATCGTAGGACCTAACGGCAGCGGTAAGAGTAACGTTGCGGATGCGGTGCGATGGGTACTGGGCGAACAGCGCATCAAACAGCTGCGTGGTGCCAGTATGCAGGATGTTATTTTCTCGGGAACAGAGACCAGAAAGCCGTTGAGCTACGCTTATGTTGCCATTACTTTGGACAACAGCGACCATCAGCTGGCAATCGACTACGATGAAGTCACAGTGGCGAGACGAATCTACCGTTCCGGAGAAAGTGAATATCTGATCAACGGCACACCCTGCAGATTAAAAGATGTCAACGAACTGTTCTATGATACCGGTATCGGTAAGGAAGGCTATTCCATCATCGGACAGGGTCAGATCGACAAGATCTTAAGCGGTAAGCCGGAAGAGCGCCGGGAACTGTTCGACGAGGCTGCCGGAATCGTAAAATTTAAGCGCAGAAAAGCCGCAGCCCAGAACAAGCTGGAGAACGAGAAACAGAACCTGGTGCGTGTCAACGATATTTTATCGGAACTGGAAAAACAGGTAGGACCTCTGGAAAAACAGTCCGAGGTGGCAAAAGTCTACCTGCGGAAAAAGGAAGAATTAAAGACTCTGGATATCAATGTTTTCTTATTGGAGAATAAGAGACTCAGAGAACAGCTCTCTTCCGTGGAAGAAAAATACAACCTGGCAAGCAGCGAATTAAACGAGACCAGTGAAAAGTACGAAGGCATTAAGGAAGAATACGAGCGGATCCAGCAGGAGATTGAGAATCTGGATGCCGCTATTGAGGCTGCCAGAGAACAGCTGACAGATACCGGACTGATGCGCGGCAAGTTAGAGGGCGAGATCAATGTCTTAAAGGAGCAGATCAATTCCGCCCATGGCAGTGAGAACCATCTGAACAACCGTAAGGCAGCACTGGAAGAAGAGATCACCGGCAAAGAAAAAGAAAAGCAGGATATCTTAAACGATAAAAAGGATACGGATGCCCAGGTGCAGGAGATCGCAGAGGCGGCAGCAAAGGCGAAAGCGGATCTGGAAGTCATCCAGAACAAAATCACCGAACTCAATAATAATATTGAAGCCGGGAAAAATACCATCATCGGAGAACTGAACCAGCGTGCCACCATCAAGTCCAAGATGGGACGCTTCGATACCATGATGGAGCAGATCAATATCCGCAAGGCAGAGCTGAACTCCAGACTGCTTCGTGCCAAATCCGACGAGGAGGCAAGAGAAGAGACGGTGAAGAAGTTAGAAGAGACCTTCGCTACCGTGACCGAAGAACTGCGGCAGATGACCGAACAGGAAGCGGCATCCGAACTGGAGCTGGGCAATATCCGTGAGAATCTCACTGGACTGGATGCAAAGCTACGGGAGACGCAGAACCGTTTCCACCAGGAACAGTCCAAGCTAGAAGCCCTGACCAATATCACCGAGCGCTATGACGGTTACGGCGGCAGCGTCAAGAAAGTCATGGAGCAGAAGGAAAAGGAAAAAGGTATCATCGGTGTCGTAGCGGATATCATTCAGGTAGAGGCAAAATACGAGACCGCCATCGAGACCGCGCTGGGCGGCAACATCCAGAACATCGTAACGGATAACGAGGAGACCGCCAAGCACATGATCGGGTTCTTAAAGCAGAACCGTCTCGGAAGGGCCACGTTCCTGCCCCTGACCAGCATTACCAAGCCCCAGGAATTCAAGAATCCGGAGGCGCTGAAAGAAAAAGGCGTCATCGGCATGGCGGATGAACTGGTGGGTACAGAAAAAGAATACCGGAATGTGGCGAAAGCCATGCTGGGACGTATCGTTGTGGTGGACAACGTGGACAATGCCGTGAAGATCGCAAGAAAATTCGATTACGGCATCCGTATGGTCACCCTGGAGGGCGAACTTCTGGTGCCCGGCGGTGCCATCAGCGGTGGTGCGTTTAAGAATAACAGCAATCTCCTGGGAAGACGTCGTGAGATGGACGAACTGGAGAAAAAGGTGAAAAAGCTCTCTGAGGATATCAAGACCTATAATCAGAAGATCGAAGACACCAAGACGAAGAGAAATAAGCTCCGTATGGACTTAGAAGCATTGAAGACCGAGATGCAGCGCAAGTCCATCGAGCAGAATACCGCCAGATTAAATATCTCCCAGGCGAGAGAACGTATGGAAGAAGAGGCGGAGAGTGCTCAGTCCCTGAAGCTGGAAGAACAGGAGATCGAGACCAAAATCTTCGAGATCCGTTCCGGCAAGGAATCCATTACCCAGGAGCTGGCTGCCAGCGAAGAACTGGAGAAGACGACCCAGGAGCAGATCCTTGCATTTCAAAAGGAACTGGAGGGCTGCAGACTGGAAGAAAGCGAAGCATCCGCCCACGCCGGAGAATGGGATGTGAAGGTTGAGAAGATGCGCCAGGCGCTGGACTACAAGCAGGCGAACGTAGACCGCATAGGCGGTGAACTGGAGCGGGCGCAGGCAGAGCTTGCGGAGATCTTACAGGCACTAACGGAAAATGCCCAGGAAGTGGAAAATAAGAAGAATAACATTCTGGAGATCGAGAAGACCATAGCGGCTTCTCATGAGAGCCAGGATGCTTCCAAGAAAAAGCTGGACGAAGACATCACCAAGAAAGAAGAGCTGTCTGCAAAGCAGAAAGGGTTCTTCCAAAGCAGAGAAGAGATGTCCGAGCGCATGAACGCTCTGGACAAGGAAGTCTACCGTCTGAGCGAACAGAAGAAGAAACTGGAAGACGGCATCGAAAGTCAGATCAACTACATGTGGGATGAGTACGAGATCACCTTAAGCGATGCGGCAGGACTCCGCAACGAAGAGATGAACGATCTGCCCGCCATGAAGCGTGAGATCAGCGGTCTGAAAGACGAGATCCGTAAGCTTGGCAATGTCAATGTCAATGCCATCGAAGATTACAAGAATTTGATGGAACGCTATACTTTCATGAAGACCCAGCACGATGATCTGGTCGAAGCGGAGAAGACGCTGGAAGGCATTATCGAAGAACTGGATACCGCCATGCGGAAACAGTTCACGGAGAAATTCGCAGAGATCAGCAGAGAGTTCGATAAAGTATTCAAGGAACTCTTCGGCGGCGGTAAGGGAACACTGGAATTGATGGAGGATGAGGATATTCTGGAAGCAGGCATCCGTATCATCGCACAGCCCCCCGGAAAAAAACTGCAGAACATGATGCAGCTTTCTGGTGGAGAAAAAGCATTATCCGCCATTTCCTTATTGTTTGCCATCCAGAACTTAAAGCCTTCACCGTTCTGTCTGTTGGACGAGATCGAGGCAGCGCTGGATGATTCCAACGTAGGACGTTTTGCAAAGTATTTACATAAGCTGACCAAGAACACCCAGTTCATCGTCATTACCCACAGACGAGGAACCATGGAACAGGTGGACAGACTGTACGGTATCACCATGCAGGAGAAGGGTGTATCAACGTTAGTCAGCGTCAACCTCATTGATAAGGACCTTGACGACTAGAATAGGGAGGAAATCGGATGAGTGAGGAAAAGAAGGGCTTTTTTGCCCGATTAAAAGAAGGACTGACCAAGACCCGAGACAATATTGTCCGTGGAATCGATTCGGTCTTCAGCGGATTCTCCGCTATTGATGATGATTTCTATGAAGAACTGGAAGAGATTCTCATTATGGGAGATATCGGTGTCAACGCGACCACTGCTATCGTAGAGCGATTAAAACAGCAGGTGAAGGAAAAACATATCAAGGAACCTTCCGAATGCAAACAGCTTCTGATCGAAAGCATCAAGGAGCAGATGCTGGTGGATGAGACTGCCTATGATTTCGAGAAGGAACAGTCCGTAATCATGGTCATTGGAGTCAACGGTGTGGGCAAGACCACTTCCGTGGGCAAACTGGCCGGTAAGCTCAAGGATGAGGGCAGGAAAGTTCTCATTGCCGCAGCGGATACCTTCCGTGCCGCAGCGGGAGACCAGCTGGCAGAATGGGCGTCCCGGGCAGATGTTCCCATGATCGGCGGAAAAGAAGGCGCAGACCCCGCTAGCGTGGTATTCGATGCTGTGAATGCGGCGAAGGCGAGAGGCGTGGATGTACTTCTCATCGATACCGCAGGCAGACTGCATAATAAAAAGAACCTGATGGAAGAGCTTCGCAAGATGAACCGTATCATTGATAAGGAGTTTCCGAACGCTCACAGAGAGAACCTGATCGTGTTAGACGGTACCACCGGACAGAATGCACTGGTACAGGCGAGGGAATTCGGTGAGGTAGCGGATCTTACGGGTATCATCCTGACCAAGATGGACGGAACGGCAAAGGGCGGTATCGCTGTGGCAATCCAGTCCGAGCTGAAAGTTCCGGTAAAATATATTGGTGTGGGAGAATCCATCGAGGATCTCCAGAAATTCAATTCCGATGAATTCGTAAATGCATTATTTGATGTGAATATGGATGACATTGGAGAACTGCATCGGTCGGAGGAAGAAGCCGAAGAGACAGATACAGAAGAGGAATAACAGGCAGACCAAAGAAAGTGTGATAGAAAGGCATGGGAAGAAAAATGCAGGAAGAAATGTTGACTTTAGAGAAATTCGAAGAAGCAAGTGAAATCGTAAAAAAAGTTACTTTAGAGACCAAGCTGGTATACAGTGATTATTTCAGCGCCCAAACCGGCAACCGCGTATACTTAAAGCCCGAGAACTTACAGTTCACCGGAGCTTACAAGTTAAGAGGCGCATATTATAAAATGAGCACTCTGACCGATGAAGAGCGTGCCAAGGGTCTGATCACCGCCTCCGCAGGCAACCATGCCCAGGGCGTGGCTTATGCAGCAAAATGCTACGGCAGCAAGGCAACCATCGTAATGCCCACCACCACACCTCTGATCAAGGTTAACCGTACCAGAGGCTACGGTGCAGAGGTAGTGCTGCATGGTGATGTCTATGATGAGGCATGCGCAAAGGCATACGAGCTGGCAGAAGAGCACGGTTATACCTTCATTCATCCGTTTGATGATCTGACCGTAGCTACCGGTCAGGGTACCATCGCCATGGAGATCTTCAAGGAGCTTCCTTTAGTAGATTATATTCTGGTTCCCATCGGTGGCGGCGGACTGGCAACCGGTGTCTCCACACTGGCGAAGCTGCTGAATCCTAAGATCAAGGTCATCGGCGTAGAGCCTGCCGGAGCCAACTGCATGCAGGTATCCTTAAAGAACGGCAAGGTCACCACACTGCCTAAGGTCAACACCATTGCGGACGGTACCGCAGTGAAGACTCCCGGAAGCAAGATCTTCCCGTACTTACAGAAGAACCTGGACGATGTGATCACCGTGGAGGATGAGGATCTGGTAGTAGCATTCCTCGACATGGTAGAGAATCACAAGATGATCGTGGAAAACTCAGGACTGTTAACTGTTGCAGCCTTAAAGCAGTTAAAGGTAAAGGATAAGCGTATCGTATCGATCCTTAGCGGCGGTAACATGGATGTCATCACCATGTCTTCCGTAGTACAGCAGGGGCTGATCTTAAGAGACCGTATTTTCACCGTATCCGTACTGCTTCCCGACAAGCCCGGTGAGCTGTGCAGAGTATCCGGCATCATTGCAGGTGTCAACGGTAATGTCATCAAGCTGGAGCACAACCAGTTCGTATCCATCAACCGTAGTGCGGCTGTGGAGCTGCGTATCACCTTAGAGGCTTTCGGCACCGATCACAAGAACGAGATCATCGCCGCTCTGAAAAAAGAAGGCTACCAGCCGAAATTAGTCAGAGCAAACATCTGAGATTTTGGATTTGAAAAGAAGTGAATGTATCACTGATAAAAGCCGCATATTATAGATATGCGGCTTTTGCATGCAACATGAAAATGGAGAGAAAAATATGGCAAAAAAGACAGAAAAAGAACTGGAAATGCAGAGACTGGATAAGAAGACTCCTTTACAGATGATCTGGGATTATGTGATGATCACGGTGGCATCTTTTGTCTATGCGGTATCCGTCAGCTTATTTTTGGACCCGAACTCTCTGGCACCCGGCGGTATCACCGGTATCGCCATTATATTAAACCGATTGTTTGGCATTGAGACCGGTACCTGGATGCTGCTCATTAATATTCCTATTTTGCTGATCGGCATCTGGAAATTCGGACTGCGATTCATTCTGTCCACCATTTATTGTACAGCAATGACATCCCTGTTCACGAATCTGCTGACACCGGTGGGGGCAGTGACGACAGATCCACTGTTAGCATCTCTGACCGGCAGTGCCCTGATGGCAGTATCCATGGGATGGGTGTTCAAGGCAGGCTCCACCACCGGCGGCACGGATATTATTATCAAGCTGTTAAGGATAAAATTTCCGTTTCTGAAGACCGGAGCATTGTTTTTCTTGACAGATGTTGTCATCGTCATTGCATCGGCGTTTGTATTCCAGAACATTGATAAGGCACTGTACGCCGGCATCGTGGTCATCATAACCTCTGTAGTGCTGGATGTGGTGCTGTACGGAAGAGATGAGGCGAAGCTGATCTATATTATCAGTGACCATGCGGAGAAAATTGCAGGAAGACTGTTAGAGGAACTGGATATCGGTGTGACCTATGTGCAGGGCAGTGGCGCCTACAGCGGCAAGGAGAAGAGTGTCATCATGTGCGCCATGAAGAAAAACATTTCTCCCAAGGCAGAGGAGATCGTAAAGGAAGAGGATCCTCTGGCATTTATGATCGTCACCAGCGCCACCGAGATCTTCGGCGAGGGCTATAAGAGCTATTTCAGCGAGAGACTGTAAAACAGATTATAAAATTTTAAGAAAAAAGTTGCTGAAAGGACTTACAATTCAAAAAAGAATCATCTATAATAGCGTCGTGTCCGAAAGGGCAGACGCTATTTTTGCGCAGCAGCATAGAATAGCATAAAACAGTATAGAGAGAACCGCAAGGAAAATGCGGTAAATGATATAGGAGCTATGTAATATGAGTGATACAACATTAACGAAAGAGGAGAAACAGTATAAAAGGCTGACTGAGGAGCCGGTGGCACATCTGATTCTGGAACTGGGACTGCCCACCACCATCAGCATGCTGATCACGAATCTGTATAATATGGTGGATACCTGGTTCGTCAGTCAGCTGGGGACCAGTGCCACCGGAGCGGTGGGCGTGGTGTTTGGTCTGATGGCGATCATTCAGGCGTTTGGATTCATGTTCGGACATGGTGCCGGAAGCAATATCAGCCGCTTACTCGGAGCTCATGAAAAGGAGCGGGCGAAAGCTTTTTCCGCTACGGGATTTTATCTGGCGGTGGGAGCGGGACTGCTGGTGACAGTGATCGGCATTGTGGATCTGAACGGTCTGTGCAGACTGCTGGGCAGTACGGAGACGATCCTGCCATATGCGAGGATCTATGCTTTTTATATTCTGCTGTCGGCACCGGCGATGGCGTCCAGCTGTGTGATGAACAATGTGCTCCGGTATGAGGGCTATGCGAACCTTGCCATGGTGGGACTGGTCTCCGGCGGTATTTTAAATATGGCGGGAGATGCCATTCTGATGTGGGGCTGTAATCTGGGCATCCGGGGAGCCGCACTTTCCACTATGATCTCCCAGTACATATCCTTCGGGATCCTGTTATTCTTTTTCCTGCGGGGGAAGACCCAGAGCAGCCTGGCACCGAAATATTTTACCTGGGAGTTTGCCGTACATAAGAACATTATTACCGCAGGTTTTCCCAGCATGATGCGGCAGGGACTGACCAGTGTGTCCACCATGGTGTTGAATGCGCAGGCAGCAGTCTATGGGGATATTGCCATTGCCGCCATGAGCGTGGTGTCCCGTATTTTCAATTTCGTATTCAGCGTGGCACTGGGAATCGGTCAGGGCTTCCAACCGGTATCTTCGTTTAATTACGGGGCGAAGAAATATTCCCGTGTGAAGAAAGCGTTCTGGTTCACCCTGTGCGCCAGCCTGGTGACCATGGCAGTGTTTGCAGGTGCGGTGTATGTGTTCCGCAGAGAGTTGTTGCTGGAATTCCTTACGGATATGGATGCCTATGAAATCGCGTTTTACGCTTTGCAGATCCAGTGTCTGACACTGCCGTTCATCCCGGTATGCATCTGCGGCAACATGCTGTTCCAGTCCATCGGAAAGGGCGGCAGAGCTACGATCTTAGCATCTTTTAGAAGCGGCTCCATCTACATCCCGGCGCTCCTCATCCTGACAGCCTTCTTTGGACTTCGCGGCATCCAGTGGTCACAGCCCGTGTCCGATATTTTATCGGCTATTTTGTCACTGCCGGTGGCTGTGGCGTTCCTGAAGAGCTTGCCGGAAGACAATGAAAATCCTTCGTCATAAGACGGAGGATTTTCGTTGTTTAAAGCGTAATTTCATGGTAAGCTAATTCATATAGAAACAATTATGCAATGTCCCGGGATGTATTGGCAAAAATAAGGGAAGGAGGGCTTGCATATGATGACGGATGAAAAAATCAAAAATTCCAGTGAACTGGAGTTTGTCGTGTTCTGCATTGAAAATGTAGCGGCAAAGCTGGGTGTGGATGCAGAACGTGTCTATCAGGCATTTACTGAAAAGAGCGACATTCTGAATGGTTATATTGTGCCGGAATATGAAGTGCTGCATACCCAGAGCCGGGAATATATCGTTAATGACCTTCTTGATGTGATGAAAGAAAGAGGGGTGGAGGTATGATTCTCTATCATGGTTCTTTTTTAGAGATTGCGAAGCCGGATTTGATTCATTCCCGCTCTAATGTGGACTTCGGGCGTGGTTTCTATGTCACACCGCTGTATGAACAGGCGGCAAAGTGGTGCGGCAAGTTCAAGCGTCGAGGAAAAGACAGTGTCATCTCTCGGTATGAATATAATGAAAGCCGGGAATCCGAACTGAAGACTTTGAAATTTGATTCCTATTCCGAAGGATGGCTGGACTTCATACTGAATTGCCGAAGTGGAAAAGATTCGACAGATTATGACCTTGTTGTGGGTGGTGTTGCCAATGATAAGGTGTTTAATACCGTGGAACTGTTTTTTGACGGACTGATTGATAAGATGGAAGCAATCAACCGCCTGCAGTATGAAAAGCCGAACCTGCAAATCTGTTTTCGTACAGAGAAAGCATTGTCTCTGCTACGCTTTGAAGGGAGTGAAACGCTATGATGGCAAATCCGATTTTACTTCAAAAAAAATACAGTCGTGTCATAGAGTATTTTGCCAGACAGCAGGGACTTTCGCTGGATGCGGCTTTGGAATTCTTTTATCATTCCCAGGTCTATCAGTTGATCCGTGATGGGGTTTCGGATATGCACTGTATGAGCGATGCCTATCTGGCAGAGGAACTGAAACAGGAATATGCAGAGAAAAGTGCCGGATAAGTGCCGGATAAGTGCCGGATAAGTGCCGGATAAGTGCTAGATAGATGCCGAATACCATGGAAAGTGATTTATGTATATAGTGGCGGGTACATGCAGATAATAACATATAATTTATGCGAAAGGGTGGTTACAGTATGCTGAAACAGTGGATCCCGGCGGCAAAGCCGGAAAAAGAGGAACTGGATAAACGACTGGATGCAGCGCAGGAGGAGCTTGGGAGGCTCCAGATGCAGATCAAGGAACATAAGCTTCCGGTACTGGTGCTGATTGAGGGCTGGGGTGCTGCCGGCAAGGGCAGTACTATCGGCGGAATCATTAAAAATATCGATCCCCGTTTTTTCAAGGTGGCATCCATGTCCGCCCCGACGGAGGAAGAGAAGAGGAAGCCTTTCCTGTACCGGTATTTTGTAAAAATTCCGGAAGCCGGGAAGTTCGAGTTCCTGGATTCCGGCTGGATGGACGAGGTAACGAAGGGAAGACTTCGGGGTGAACTGTCGGATAAGCAGTATGCGGAACGCATTGAGAGCATCAAACGTTTTGAAAGACAGCTGACGGACAACGGTTATCTGGTGCTGAAGCTCTTTTTCCAGATTGGGAAAAAGGAACAGAAAAAGCGCTTAGAAGAGCTGGAAGGCAACAAGGACACCGCATGGCGTGTGGGTGAGAATGACTGGTGGCAGAACAAGCATTATGACAAATGCGAGGAAGTCTTCGACAAATACCTCACCGATACCAACGCTTCCGTAGCGCCCTGGTACATCATAGATTCCGGGGATAAAAAGTGGGCGGAATTACAAGTACTGGAGACGCTGTGCAGCGGCATCCATGTGGCTTTACAGAACGAGAGTCTGGCAGTGCCCATTTTGCAGAATGTATTTCCTCTGGTGAAAATGCCGAAGCTGTCCGAGGTGGAACTGGACAAGGAGATCTCCGAGGAAGAATATAAGAGAGAGCTGCGTCACCTGCAGAAGATGCTGAATGCCCTGCATTACCGCCTGTATCGTAAGAAGATTCCGGTAGTCATCGCCTACGAAGGCTGGGATGCCGCCGGCAAGGGCGGCAATATCAAACGGATCGCCGGAGCACTGGATCCCAGAGGCTATGAGGTACACCCTATCGCCAGCCCGGAACCCCACGAGAAAGCGAGACATTATCTCTGGCGTTTCTGGACGAGACTGCCCAAGACCGGACATATCGCCATTTTTGACCGCACCTGGTATGGACGCGTTATGGTGGAACGTCTGGAAGGCTTTTGCAGTACCAACGACTGGCAGCGGGCTTACAACGAGATCAATGAGTTTGAGAAGGAACTGTCCCAGTGGGGCGCGGTGATCATTAAATTCTGGGTGCAGATCGACAAAGATACCCAGCTGGAACGTTTCACAGAGCGGCAGAACACGCCGGAGAAGCAATGGAAGATCACGGACGAAGACTGGCGCAACCGGGATAAATGGGATCAGTACGAGGATGCTGTAAACGAAATGCTGCAGAAGACCAGTACAGAGTATGCACCCTGGCACATTCTGGAATCCGTAGACAAAAAGTATGCCCGGATCAAGGCATTGAAGATCGTAATTGCGGAACTGGAAAAGGCACTGGAATAAAATAAAAAACAAAACTATGGCAAAAACCGTCTGAAAGGGACGGTTTTTGTTGCGTTATAAGCGGAAGTTTTCTATAATTGGACATAAAGCAAGTTACCGGCTGCAGAAGCGACCGGTCGAGAGGAGAAAACATGGGCGAGAACCGTAAAATATATGCAGCGTTACTTGGCGCAGGAACCGTGGGCAGCGGTGTATACAAGCTGGCAGGAATGCAGGAAGAAGATATCTGCCTGAAAACGGGGGCACAGCTGGAGATCAAAAAGATCCTGGTGCGCAATCCCGAAAAGGTAAGAGAAGGAATTCCGCAGGAACTGTTCACGGACAACTGGCAGGAGATCTTAGAAGATCCAAAGATTCAGATCGTCATCGAAGTCATGGGCGGCATAGAGCCTGCGAGAACCTACGTGGAAGAGGCGATGAGAGCCGGAAAACAGGTGGTCACCGCCAATAAGGATCTGCTGGCGGAGTACGGAGACCCTCTGTTTGAGATTGCTACGGAGAATAAATGTGATTTACAGTTTGAGGCAGCAGTGGCAGGTGCTATTCCCATTATCCGACCTTTGCGTCAGAGCCTGGCGGGAAGCCAGCTGACTGAGATCATGGGAATCGTCAACGGCACGACGAACTATATCCTGACGAAAATGTCCGAGGAGGGCATGGGGTATCAGGAAGCACTGGATATGGCGACGAGACTTGGCTATGCGGAGGCAGATCCCACAGCAGATGTGGAAGGCTATGACGCCGGACGCAAGATCGCCATTATGGCATCCATCGCTTTCAGCTCCCGGGTCACATTTCCTCAGGTCTATACAGAGGGCATCACGAAGATCACCGCAGAGGATATCCAGTATGCGAAAGAATTCGGCTACGTGATCAAGCTGTTAGGCATTACGAAGCTCACGGACAAAGGCATCGAAGTTAAGGTACATCCCACACTGATTCCTGACAGCCATCCCCTTGCCACCGTCAGAGATTCCTTCAACGCCGTGTTTGTGCACGGAGAGGCATGCGATGATGCCATGTTCATGGGACGGGGCGCCGGACAGATGCCTACCGCCAGTGCGGTATTAGGAGATGTCATCGACGTGATGCGCAATATTATTCACGGTAGCTGCGGCAAGATCGGCAGTGACAGCCACAAGAAGCTTCCCGTACTGGACGTAGAGGATACGAAGAGCCGTTTCTTCCTGCGTTTACAGGTAGAGAACCGGGCAGGAGCCCTGGCGAATATCGCCGGAGTGCTGGGCAACAACGATGTCAGCATCGCCCAGATGGTACAGAAGCGCAGCCACGATGGCATTGCCGAGATTGTGGTCATCACCGATCTCGTGACGGAGAGACACTTCAACGATGCCGTCCGCATCATGGAGGGAATGTCCGTGGTAAGAGAGATTTCAGGCATTATCCGGGTATATTAAAAACATTTACAGGTGTAAAGAAAAAATACTTGACACCCAGGAACTTCTATAGTATGATAGCCAAGGTGCATATCGCATGACCTATAGAAAGGCACTGGATAAGATGGACAGGATTTTGGAACAGAATCTGTTGTATGACTTCTACGGTGAGCTTCTCACCGAGCATCAGCAGAGAGTGTATGAGGATGCAGTATATAATGATATGTCTCTCAGTGAGATCGCGGGAGAACAGGGCATCAGCAGGCAGGGCGTCCATGATCTGATCAAGCGTTGCGACCGGATCCTGCAGGATTACGAGAGCAAGCTTCACCTGGTGGAACGTTTTAGGGCAGCCAAGGAGAAGATCGGTGAGATCGAACAGCTGACTGCACAGAATGACGCGGATCCCGGAGAACGGATGGAACGCATCCGGGAATTATCCAGATCCCTTTTAAAGGAATGGTAAGGAGCAGCAAATGGCATTTGAAAGTTTAACAGACAAACTCCAAAATGTTTTTAAAAACTTAAGAAGCAAAGGTCGTCTGACGGAAGAGGATGTTAAGTCCGCACTGAAGGAAGTCAAGATGGCGCTGTTGGAGGCCGATGTTAACTTCAAGGTAGTTAAGCAGTTCGTGAAGGCAGTGGAAGAACGTGCCATTGGTCAGGATGTCATGAACGGTCTGAATCCCGGACAGATGGTGATCAAGATCGTAAATGAGGAAATGATTAACCTCATGGGCAGTGAGACCACAGAGATCGCCATGCAGCCCGGTAAGGCAATTACCGTCATCATGATGGCAGGTCTTCAGGGTGCAGGTAAGACTACTGCGACTGCCAAGATTGCCGGCAAGCTGAAGCTCAAGGGCAAGAAGCCGCTGTTAGTAGCCTGCGATATTTACCGACCCGCAGCCATTGAACAGTTACAGATCAATGGTAAGAAGCAGGAAGTGGATGTGTTCTCCATGGGAACGGATCACAAGCCTGCCGAGATTGCACAGAATGCCATCGCGTATGCGGAGAAGAACGGACATAATGTAGTGATCCTCGATACTGCCGGACGACTTCATGTAGATGAAGACATGATGGCGGAACTCCAGGAGATCAAAGAGACCGTGACCGTGCATCAGACCCTTTTGGTAGTCGATGCCATGACCGGTCAGGATGCCGTAAATGTGGCAAAAGAATTCGATGAAAAGGTAGGCGTCGATGGTGTGATCCTGTCCAAGATGGACGGCGATACCAGAGGCGGTGCGGCACTTTCCATCAAGGCAGTTACCGGCAAGCCGATCCTCTTCGTAAGTATGGGCGAGAAGCTGTCCGACTTAGAGCAGTTCTATCCCGACCGTATGGCAAGCCGCATCTTAGGTATGGGCGATGTATTATCTCTCATTGACAAGGCGCAGGCGAGCATCGATATCGACGAAGAGAAGAGCCGTGATATGGCAGGGCGCATGAAGAAAGGTAAATTCGACTTTGAAGATTACCTGGAGAGCATGAAGCAGATGCGTAACATGGGCGGTTTATCCAGTATTTTGGGAATGCTTCCCGGAATGGGTATTAAGGCATCGGACCTGGAGGGTGCCATTGATGAGACCCAGATGAAGCGCACGGAAGCTATCGTATTATCCATGACAAAGGAAGAACGCAGGAATCCCAAGATCCTGACTCCCCAGAGAAAGCACCGTATTGCAAAAGGTGCCGGTGTGGATATCGCAACGGTGAACCGGTTTATCAAACAGTTCGAGCAGACCCAAAAGATGATGAAGCAGTTTAGCGGCGGTAAAAAAGGTCGCGGCGGCATGGGCGGTATGTTCGGCGGCGGAAAATTCCCCGGCGTGGGCGGCAGATTTTTCTAGCACGCATTATTTAACTTAAGTCCGATATGAACAATCAGTTCTTATCATATAAATTTATTTTTTATTAATGGAGGAAAAAGAAATGGCAGTAAAGATCAGATTAAGAAGAATGGGACAGAAGAAGGCTCCTTTTTACAGAATTATCGTAGCAGATTCCCGTTCTCCCAGAGACGGTAGATTCATCGAGGAGATCGGTACCTACGATCCTTCCACCGATCCTTCCACTTTCAAGATCAACGAAGAGCTGGCTAAGAAGTGGTTACAGAACGGTGCTCAGCCTACCGAGCAGGTTGCTAAGCTTTTCAAGGTTGCAGGAATCGAGAAATAAGTTCTAAATATCTATTCATCGGAGGTGGATTATGAAGGAACTAGTAGAAGTAGTTGCAAAGGCACTCGTTGATAATCCGGATGAAGTAGTTGTAACTGAGAAGACAGAAGGGAAAAATATCGTCCTTGAACTTCATGTAGCTGCGTCCGATATGGGTAAGGTGATCGGTAAGCAGGGACGTATTGCAAAGGCAATCCGCTCCGTTGTGAAAGCAGCATCATCCAAAGACAACACAAGAGTGGACGTTGAGATCGTTTAATTCAGATTAGAAGGTCACAGACGTTGAGCGGAGAAACATACAGGCGTGTGTTTCTCCGTTTTTTGGCTAAAAGCCGGAATGGAGTAAGACTATATGGAAGATCTGTTACAGGTCGGCATTATCACTTCCACCCACGGGGTGAGAGGAGAAGTAAAAGTATATCCCACCACGGATGACCCCAGAAGATTCCGCAGATTAAAGGAAGTCGTTCTGGATACCGGCAGGGAAAAACTGAATCTGGAAATCGAGGGTGTCAAGTTCTTTAAACAGTTCGTGATCTTAAAATTCAAAGGACTGGACAACATAAATGATATAGAAAAATACCGTCAGAAGAGTCTGTATGTGACCCGTAAAAATGCGGTACGTCTGCAAAGAGATGAGTACTTCATTGCGGATCTGATCGGACTGAAGGTACAGGATGAGGACGGAAAAGAATTAGGTACGGTAAAAGATGTGATCGAGACCGGTGCCAACGATGTCTACGAGGTGGAAATGGCGGATGGTAAGAGCCTGCTTTTGCCCGCTATCAAACAGTGTATTTTGAACGTGGACGTGGAGAATGGCACGATGCAGGTACATGTACTGGAAGGACTGCTTGACTTATGATGAAGTTTCATATTCTGACCCTGTTCTCTGAAATGGTACAGCAGGGACTGGCAACTAGTATTTTAGGCAGAGCGGCGGAGAAGGACCTGATCTCCATCGATGCGGTGAATATCCGGGATTACACACAGGATAAGCATGGAAAAGTAGATGATTACACTTATGGCGGCGGTGCCGGAATGCTGATGCAGGCACAGCCGGTGTATGATGCTTATCGTGCGGTGGCAGGAGAAAAAAAGGTGCGCTGTGTCTATCTGACTCCCCAGGGAGAGCCTTTTACACAGAAAAAGGCGAAAGAATTGTCCGGGGAAGAGGAACTGGTACTTTTATGCGGTCATTACGAGGGAATCGATGAGAGAGTGCTGGAAGAGATCGTGACGGATTATATTTCCATCGGAGATTATGTTCTCACCGGCGGAGAACTGGCAGCCATGGTCGTGGTGGACGCTGTGGCGAGACTGGTGCCCGGAGTGCTTAATAACGACGAATCCGCCGAGACGGAGAGCTTTCATAACGATCTGCTGGAGTATCCCCAGTACTCCCGCCCGGAGGAATGGCACGGGAAGAAAGTACCGGAAGTACTTTTGTCCGGTAATCATAAAAAAATCAATGCCTGGCGCCGGGAACAGTCCGAGCACCGCACTGAAGAGCGCCGTCCGGATCTCTATGCAAAATATCAGGAAAAACAGCGGGTGATCAAAAAACTTTCCGCGAAGAAACGCATTTTTATTCATATGATGGAGACCCTGGCAAGAGGACGGGGAGAAGTCCTTTATGCGGAGGGGAAAAATGTGCTGATCTATCTGCCGGAGATTCATAATGCCATGTTAAATGCAGAGGATGAGGAACATCTGGAACAAATGCTGCCCCTGATTCCGGGGGATGTGGCTGAGCACAGTATGGTGACCGTAACCGATAGGTGGAACGACCGGATCAGCGAGGCTCTGGGGTATCATGGCAGCATGCTGTGTTCCCAGGCATGTTATACTAGAGGCGAACCGCTTCCGGTAAGACATAAGGATATCCGGCAGCTGACGGAGGCAGAGATCCCTTACGTGGCGGAACATTATCATCTGGGAGATGATACTTATGTCCGGGAAAGGATCGCAGCCGGAGATGTCTTCGGCATCTATATCGAAGGAAAACTCTGTGGTTTCATCGGCAGCCATAATGACGGCAGCATGGGAATGCTGTATGTGGAGGATGCTTACCGCAGGCAGGGACTGGCGGCTTCTCTGGAGGGCTATCTGATCAATAGACAGAGAGAGCAGGGCTTTGTTCCCTATGGTTATATTGTGGATGGCCATGATGCCTCCATACGCCTGCAGGAGAGCCTGGGGCTGAATCTGTCGGAACCGGTGATCTGGTGGCTGTACAGATAAAAAAAGCTTGCTTTTTATGCGGGCTTATGGTAGAATTTGAATGTTGTGAAAACGAGATGGTCCTCTGTTACCGAATTGAGGGTATTAAGAACATCCATTTTATGAAGGAGGCTCATTATGAGTAACATTATCAAAGAGATCGAAGCAGAACAGTTAAAAGCAACCGTTGATCAGTTTGAAGTCGGCGATACCGTTAAGGTATACGGCAAGATCAAAGAGGGTAACCGTGAGAGAATTCAGGTATTCGAAGGTGTTGTACTGAAGAGACAGGGTGGCAGCAACAGAGAGACTTTCACTGTTAGAAAGACTTCCAACGGTATCGGCGTAGAGAAGACTTGGCCTTTACACTCTCCCAACGTAGAGAAGATCGAAGTTGTAAGAAAAGGTAAAGTAAGACGTGCTAAGCTGAATTACTTAAGAGATCGTGTTGGTAAGAAGGCAAAGGTTAAGGAATTAGTAAAATAATTACATTGACCGGTGAGGGCAGCTGTTTTCGGACAGCTGCCTTTTATATTTGAAAAACTACCCCGGATATGATACACTGTAACTTGTAAAGTTGGATAGTAAGATAGGGCATAACATTGAGAAATAAAGGACTAAGTTTTTATAAAAAAAAGAAAAAGATCAGTCAGGCACTTTTGCGGGAGATCTTCAGCTGGATCTTCGGTATTGCGTTGTCTGTGTTTCTCGCCGGAGTCATGGTGATCTTCTTCGGAAGATCGGCACGAGTGGTCGGCATGTCCATGGAACCGACGTTAGAGAACGGACAGCAGATTTATATTGACCGTTTCAGCTACATATTGTCCTCCCCCAAGGCGGGAGATGTGGTGGCTTTTCTGCCGAACGGCAATGAGAATTCCCATTATTATATCAAGAGAGTCGTGGCGGGACCCGGGGATAAAGTGCGGATCGCAGACGGAACGTTGTATGTGAACGGACAGGAGAGCATATGGGTCACGGAACGCATCCTGGATGCAGGAATAGCGGTGAACGAATTGATCCTCGGGAATGGGGAATACTTCTGTATCGGCGACAATCCCAACAACAGTGAAGACAGTAGATCGGCGAACATCGGTCCGGTGGACGAGGAAGATATCGTAGGCAGGGTATGGTTCCACTTAGGATCCTCCACGGACGGTATCGGATTTGTTAAATAAAGGAATATAGAAATATTAAGAAAGAGGAAAAGAATGAATTATCAGTGGTATCCCGGTCATATGACCAAAGCAAGGCGTATGATGCAGGAAAATATAAAACTTATCGATCTGGTCATCGAACTGGTAGATGCCAGAATCCCCATCAGCAGCAGAAATCCGGACATCGATGAACTGGGAAAGGGAAAATCCCGTATTATTCTATTAAATAAATCCGATCTGGCAGATCCCGTCTGGAACAAAAAATGGGTGGAGTATTTTACAGCAAAGGGAATGGGAGTATTAGAGATCAATTCCCGTACCGGAGCCGGCATCAAATCGATCCAGGGACTGGTACAGGAAGTCTGTAAGGAAAAAATCGAGCGTGACAGAAAGCGCGGTATTGTGAACCGCCCGGTTCGCGCTATGGTCGTGGGAATTCCCAACGTGGGCAAATCCACCTTTATCAATTCGTTCGCAGGCAAGGCATGTGCCAAGACCGGCAATAAGCCGGGTGTGACGAAGGGAAAACAATGGATCCGCCTGAATAAGGGGCTGGAGCTGTTAGATACCCCCGGTATTCTGTGGCCCAAATTCGAGGATCAGCAGGTGGGAATGCGGCTGGCATTCATCGGATCCATGAATGATGAGATATTGATTCCCGATGAACTGGCATGTGATCTGATCCGCGAGATCAGCAGATTTTACCCCACATCCCTGCAGGAAAGATACGGTGCGGATCCCACAAAAGAGCCCATCGCGGTGCTGGAAGCTGTGGCGGAGAGCCGTAAGTGCTACACCAAGGGAGAACAGCTGGACCTGGTGAAGGCATCCGGACTTCTGATCGATGATTTCCGCAGCGGCAAACTGGGAAGAATGACACTGGAGAGGACAGACGCAGACAATGAATAAAGTAATGAAAGAACTTTTGAACACCGCCATTTACCTGCTCTGTGTCCTGGGAGCGGTATGGCTCGTGATCACCTTCGTGGGACAGCGCACCGAAGTGGAGGGAGCGTCCATGGAGAATACCCTTCACAATGGGGATAACCTGATCGTGGATAAGTTAAGTTATCGCTTCCATGATCCGGAGCGCTTTGATATTATTGTATTTCCGTTTCAGTATCAGTCGAATACTTACTATATCAAACGCATCATCGGTCTGCCCGGGGAGACGGTGCAGATCATGGAGGACGGCAGTATCTACATAAACGGTGAAAAACTGGAAGAGTCTTACGGACGGGAAGTCATCAAGCCGGAGACTATCGGCAGGGCGGCGGATCCCATCGTGCTGGGGGAGGACGAATACTTTGTCATGGGTGACAATCGTAACAATTCCAGTGACAGCCGGACTGATATGGTGGGCAATATCAAGAGAGAGGACATCATCGGTAAAGCGTGGCTGCGAATCTGGCCGCTTTCTGATTTCGGAGTATTGAAGCATCAGTGACCGGACAGCAGATGAGGGAAAACAAATGGAAAGTGCAGCAAAGATCAAAGAGATATTACAGGCAGCTTCTACAGAAAGGCTGCCTGAATTTATAGCAGAATATGAGGCAGATCCGCGGAGCGGTGTGCAGAAGCTGGTAGAAAGCGCCAGAAAGCGACTGGACGCTCTGGAAAAAGAAAAACAGCGGATCGAAAATCTGAAAAAATATGAGAGAGAATACGCGCAGTATTCCTATATCTGCGGTATCGACGAAGTGGGGAGAGGACCCCTTGCCGGTCCCGTGGTGGCAGGTGCCGTCATCCTGCCGAAGGACTGTCATATTTTGTATATTAATGATTCCAAGCAATTATCCGAAAAAAAGAGAGAGGAACTCTATGATGTGATCACAAGAGAAGCGGTTGCCTGGGCAGTAGGCTATGCCTCTCCGGAACGGATCGACGAGATCAATATTTTACAGGCAACCTATGAGGCGATGCGGGAAGCCATCGGGAAACTAACTCCGGCTCCGGATCTGTTGTTAAACGATGCCGTGACGATCCCTAAGGTGAACATCAGACAGGTGCCCATTATCAAGGGCGATGCCAAGAGTATTTCCATCGGGGCGGCAAGTATTGTGGCGAAGGTGACCAGAGACCGGTTGATGGAGCAGTATGCCGATGTATTCCCGGAATATGATTTCGCTTCCAATAAGGGATATGGCAGTGCAGCACACATTGCGGCACTGAAGGAATACGGACCGACACCGATTCACAGACACAGTTTTATTAAGAATTTCGGCTTTTAATAATGGAAAATGCCGGAGGAGACGGGATATGAAGCTGACAGGGTGGTTTACGCAGGATAAAATTGCGGACAACAACAGAATACAGACACCGGACAGCCGGAACACGGAGCAGGTAAGCCGCCAGATCCGTTCGCTGGTGCCGGGGCAGACCCTGCGGGGAGAGATCGTCTCCAGAGAGGAAAGCAATGCGCAGATCCGTCTGCTGCAGGATGTGCTGATCGATGCAAAGGTGGATGCGGACATCCGTCTGGACCTGGGACAGAATATTACGTTTCAGGTAAAAAGCAATGGGCAGACGCTGAATTTAAGCCCATTGTTTACGAATATGGCGACGGAAGGAACCGTCCTGAAGGCGTTAGACATGGCATCGCTCCCGGCGAATGAGAGTACGGTGGCGATGACCAAACAGCTGATGGATGCGGGACTTCCCATTGATAAAAATACATTGCAGCAGATCTGGCATGAAAGTAATACTTTTCAGAATGCCGAGATCCTGGATATTATCAATCTTCACAGGCTGGGATTGCCGGTGACGGAAGAAAATATTTCGCAGATGGCATCTTATCGGAATCTGACCCACCAGCTGACGGAAGGGATCGCGGATACTTCCGAAGCACTGACCGATGCGCTGCAGGAGATGGTGGCAGGCGGTGATGTGGAGCAGGCTGCCAGGTTATATCAGGAGATTACAGACCTGTTGCTGACAGATGGAGAAATACTCGAAGCATCCGAAGAAGCGCAGGGAGAGAATTCTCAGACGTTACAGATCATCGTGGAGGAAAATCCGGAAGTTCTGCAGCCGGAAGAGACACTGACAGAAGGCACGGAGAAGATGCCGGATACAGCTACAGCCGCGAAAAAAACTGCACAGCAGAATCTGCCCGGTACTGCGGATGCAGAAAAAGCGGCGTCTGCCACGGAGACAGATACCGCCCGGTTACTGAACATACAGAAGCTCTTACAACAGGGGCTGGATACGAAGGATGTGCATCTGCTGCGGACGGTGCTGCAGGATGCGAAAAACACCGAACGGCCGGGGAAACTGCTTTTGGACAACTGGAGCATACGTCCGGAGGATGTGGCTTCTCAGGAGAAAGTAGAACAGCTGTATCAGAAGCTGGGACGACAGTTAAAAGGTCTTGCTGCCGGTCTGGAAGAGAGCGGACAGAGTGGCTCCCAGGCATATCAGGCGGTGACGAACTTAAGCCAGAATGTGGATTTCCTGCAGCAGATCAACCAGACCTACGCCTACATCCAACTGCCCCTGCATTTGCGGCAGGGAGAACATAAGACCGGGGAATTATTTGTCTATACGAATAAGAAAAATCTGGCAAAGAGGGACGGGCAGGTAAGTGCACTTTTGCACCTGGACATGGAGCATTTGGGACCGCTGGATGTCTATGTGGCGATGCAGGACATGAAGGTAAGTACGAAATTCTATGTGCAGAATGATGCCATTTTAGACTATCTGGAGGCAAATATGGATGTGCTGACGGAGCGGTTGAAAAAACGGGGATATAACTGTAGCTGCGAGACTACACTGCGAACCGAACTTCAGCAGACCGCCCAGGCGATGGCACCGATCCTTAAGACCGGAGGCAGCGTTCCGATAGCGCAGTACGCTTTCGACGTAAGGACGTAGCACGGAGAAATCGTATAGGTTTTTTAGAACCTCCAGGGAGAAAACAATGGAAGACGAAAAAAAGAAAGTAAAACAGGCGATAGCCCTGGAATACGACCCGTCGGATGACGCGCCCAGAGTTGTGGCAAGCGGTAAGGGAATCCTGGCGGAGAAAATCATAGAAAAGGCACAGGAGAGCAGCGTCCCGATCCATCGGGATGACAAACTGGCAGACACACTGTCCCGCCTGGATATCGGAGAAATGATCCCGCCGGAATTATATGAGGTAGTGGCAGAGATCCTGGTATTTGTAGATGCCGTGGATCACCGCATGGTGAAGGAGAGCGTGGCAAACGGGGGAAGGCGAAAAGCTTGAATACCAGACAGACGGGGAATGTATATGAGCAGATAGCGGCAGACTATCTGGAAAAGCAGGGAATGCGGATATTAGAGCGGAATTTCCGAAGGGGCAGGAACGGTGAGATCGACATCATCGCCAGAGACGGGAAATATCTTGTCTTCGTGGAAGTGAAATACCGCGCCGGAACCGAAAAAGGATCGGCACTGGAAGCCGTAACGCCTGCAAAACAGAGAATGATCTGTGAAGTGGCGGATTATTACAGAATCCTGCATAAATATGATGAGAACACATGGGTACGTTATGATGTGGTAGCGATACAGGGAGAACAGATCATATGGATCCCAAATGCTTTTTGGCATCATTATCGTACGAGGAGATAGAGAATGTATCAGTTAATCAGAAGTAACGGCGGCGATTCGGACGGTATACAGCAAAGATACCGGGGAGATTTGGAATACCTGGTATTCCCCAAACTGGAGGAGACCGGTATCGTGGAGCACTTATTTACGACCCGGACCGGCGGTGTCAGCAGTGGAATCTATTCCACTATGAATTTAAGCTTTTCCAGAGGAGATGATCCGGAGTGTGTTCGTGAAAATTACAGACGCATCGGTGAAGTGCTGGGAACCGATCCGGAACACATGGTGGCATCGAAACAGACCCATACCACCAATATCCGTCTGGTGACAGAGGCGGATCTGGGAAACGGCATTACCGGACCTAACGCCTACGATGATATTGATGGACTGGCAACGGATCTTCCGGGAATTGCGCTGGTGACTTTTTATGCGGACTGTGTGCCGTTATATTTTGTGGATCCGGTAAAAAAAGCCATCGGACTGGCACACTCCGGCTGGAGAGGAACCGTAGCTGGAATGGGAGCCTGCATGGTACGATTTATGCAGGAGTATTTCCACAGCGATCCGAAGGACCTGCTTGCAGCCATAGGACCTTCTATCTGTGTGGACTGTTATGAAGTGAGCGAAGAGGTGGCGGAGCAGTTTCGGGACGGCTTCCCGGAGGAGGTTTTGCAGCCGGGAAAAGCAGAGGGAAAGTATCAGCTGAATCTGTGGAAAGCCAACGAAAGTATTCTGTTAAAGGCAGGGATCCTTCCGGAACATCTGACCGTGACGGATATCTGCACCTGCCACAATCCGGAATATTTATTTTCACACCGTGCCAGTCACGGACAAAGAGGGAATCTAGCAGCATTTTTAATGCTGAAAAACAACTGTGAATAATTTTTAGATGGTGGGAGCAGCGTGCAAACGCAGAAAAGAGGGTAGTATGTCAAATATTTTGGTATGTGATGACGACAGAGAGATCGTAGATGCAATAGAGATCTATTTAAGCCAGGACGGTTATAAAATATACAAAGCCTATGACGGAGAACAGGCGATCCAAATTCTGGATAAGGAGGACATCCACCTGCTGATCATGGATATTATGATGCCGAAGTTAGACGGCATCCGTGCAACGTTAAAGATCCGGGAGTACAGCAGTATTCCCATCATTATCCTGTCTGCCAAATCCGAGGATACGGATAAGATCCTGGGACTGAATATCGGTGCGGATGATTATATCTGTAAGCCGTTCAATCCCCTGGAACTGGTAGCAAGGGTAAAGTCCAACCTTCGCAGATACACTTCTCTGGGAAGCCTTACCGGGGAGAACAAGGCAATCTACCAGGTGGGCGGACTGGTATTAAACGATGATATCAAACAGGTGACGGTGGATGATGAGCCGGTGAAAATGACCCCCATTGAGTATAATATTCTGTTACTTCTGATGAAAAATCAGGGACGGGTATTTTCCATCAATCAGATCTATGAAAGCATCTGGAATGAGGATGCCATCGGGGCGGACAACACGGTAGCGGTACATATCCGGCACATTCGCGAAAAAATCGAGATCAACCCCAAGGAACCCAGATATCTGAAAGTGGTATGGGGCGTCGGCTATAAGATTGATAAGGAGCAGTCATGAGAAAACGGACATTAAAGCGGCTGCTATTGGGACTGGTACAGCAGACGGCGGCGCTGCTTCTGCTGGTTGCCATCGCCGCGGTGTTATTTAATTCTTATCTTGCGGTGGATACTGCGGACGGAGCCAAAGTATATGAACTGTCACCGTTAGATGCAGAGACGGAATTTGAGGATTCCGTGATATTTCATGATCTTTTTCAGAGTGCGGTATCGGATATCATACAGCTTATGGTGATCAAGGGAGAGATCGAGACCAATGATCAGTTTGATCCCTATAAGGAGATCGATATTACGAAATTTGCATCCGCAAAAAGCGGTGGTGTGGACTGCCCGGTGACGGCGGTCTATGAGCTGGAAGATCTGATCAAATGGGGAAGATACGGTGTGGAGTACACGGACCGTATTATGAGCATGTCCGATTTCGTCAATTATTTCGGCCCCGTGACTTCTCCGGAGCATTTTAAACTGGATGGGGACGGACAACTGGAATTCGTGACGGAAGCAGAACAGACCGCGGAGGAACAGGAAGCGGTGCTGCAGGCGATCGAAGCTATTCCGGAGAGTCAGAGGACAGAACGGCTGGAGGATCTGGCATTTACTTATTTTGTGAAGGAGAGCGTGCAGGATATCCGGGTATCCAGGGAGGATGATGGAACGATTACGGTATATTTTCCCATGATCGTGAACCGGTATGCCACCGTGGACGGGGAGAAACAGTTGACTGCCCATGCGAGCAACTGGGTAGACTATATCGCGCTGCAGAATAATCTGGAACTGACGGTGAATACATTGGCAGCCAGTTATGAGCAATATCAAAACTGTAACGATCTGTACCGGGAAAACGTGGGAAATCTGAAATATGCAGTCCGTATGGTGACTCCGGACGATATTACCCGCACCTATACCAATGTATCGGAGATCGAGAACCGTTCGGACAATGAGATCACCGATTATTTTTCCGAATACAGACGTTACCTGATCTATTATCCGGACAGCCTGGAATTTACCGGCAATACCGGTATGACGGAGACAGAGATCTATCGTTATCTGAAGGAATATGATTACGCGTATCCGGACATGACACATATCTGGATTGCGGTGGATACGAACTATCCGGTAGCGGGAGATGCTTTTTATAATGCCAATGTGGTATTTCAAAGAATCGTGCCGAATATCTGGTACCTGATCGGCGGCGGGATCCTTTTGGTAGTATTGTGGCTGCTCATCGGTATCTATCTGACAGTGACGGCAGGCGTGGCTTATGATGAAGAGGACGAGCCGGTACTGTACTTGAACGGCATTGACCATGTGTGGATCGAGTTCATGGTTCTGGCGTTCATTGCATGCATTTATGGGGGAAGACTGGGATATGATTACCTGATGACTACGGCGAATAAGGTCTACCTAAGCCATTCCGAGATCCAGGGCAGAGAATATACGAGACTGGCGGCGTACGGCGTATTTGCCATCTACGGATTTACGGTCAGCATGGGATTCAATGTATTCTGGTACAGTCTGATCCGCAGGATCAAATCTCACAATATGTGGAAGGACAGTTTCCTGCACTGGATCGTAAGCAGTTTTGGAAAAGCGGTACATTTCGTGGTATCCCACAGGAATTCCGCCATCAGCTCCCTGATTCCGTATAATCTGTTCCTACTTGCCAATCTGGCGGGAATATTTGCAGCCTATCTGTTACGGGACAGTGGTGCTTTGTGGCTGCTTCCGGCACTGGCGGCTATCGTGCTGGACGGTATCGTGGGCGTGCTGCGCTTTAAGCAGAAAGCGGAACAGATCGATATTGTGGAGGGAATCCGCAGGATTCGTGACGGAGAAGTGGATTACAAGCTGGATACAGAAGCGCTCCACGGAGACAACAGAGAGATGGCGGATGCGGTAAATAATATTGGCGAAGGTATCCGCAAGGCGGTAAGCACCAGCATGAAGGATGAGCAGATGAAGTCCGATCTGATCACCAATGTCTCCCATGACATCAAGACCCCTCTGACATCCATTATCAATTATGTGGATCTGTTGAAGCGGTTAAAAATCACAGAGGAACCGGCACAGAGCTATATCGCGGTATTGGACAGCAAATCACAGAGACTGAAGCAGCTGACGGATGATCTGGTGGAAGCTTCCAAAATCTCTTCCGGTAACATTGTGCTGAATCTGGAGCCGCTAAATCTGACGGAGCTTTTGAATCAGGCAGTGGGAGAGTTCTCCGACAGACTGGAGGAGAAAAAGCTGCAAATCATTTTTGACGGCAGTGACCAGCCGGGTATGATTTATGCGGACAGCCGCAGAATGTGGAGAATCATTGAGAATCTCTTCCAGAACATCTGTAAATATGCGTTGGAAGGAACCAGAGTCTACCTGGAGATGCAGGTGGCGGAGGGAAGAGTCATCGCTTCTCTGAAAAATATTTCCGATCGTCCCATGAACTTAAAGGGAGAGGAATTGTCTGAGCGGTTTATCCGCGGAGATGCTTCCCGTACCACGGAGGGCAGCGGTCTGGGACTGTATATTGCGAAGAATCTTACCAAGGCACAGCACGGTGAATTCCAGATCCAGTTAGACGGAGATCTGTTTAAGATCCTGTTGGATTTCCCGGAGTATACAGTGGAAAAAACAGAAGAAAAAGCGGAAGAGAAAACAAGAAAAGAGACGAAAAAAGAAGATTAATAAATAAAAAATGCAGAAGCTTTTAGAGATTTAAAGCTTCTGCGTTTTTATTATGCTATTACGATTTAGAAATGGAACTCGTTCAGTTCCTTGCCGTTGTTATAAGCTTCTACGATGTCGTGGATCTTCTCTGTGGTAGCCATGACATTGGACAGAGATGCATCATGGTTCATGAAGTCGATCAGGGAAGCAATGAACTTGCTCATGTCTGCTTCTACAAAGTAAGGTCTGGAATAGATCTCGGGAGGTAGATAAGTCAGGTTCGTGGTGATGACTTTATCGAAATCACCATGCTCGTAAGCAACATCGAAATTTTTCAGACCATCGGTAAACAGACCGAAGGTACAGCAGATATAGACACGTCTTGCATGCATTGCCTTTAACTGCTTGGCGGTATCTAACATACTTCCGCCGGAGGAGATCATGTCGTCAATAATGATGATGTCCTTGCCCTCAATATTGTCACCTAAGAATTCATGGGCAACAATAGGATTCTTGCCGTTGACGATGGTGGAATAGTCACGTCTCTTGTAGAACATACCGGTATCCACACCTAAGACACTTGCAAAATAAATAGCACGGTCCAGTGCACCTTCATCCGGGCTGATAACTATCAGATGATCCTTATCCACGATCATGTCGTCCTCGGAATTTAACAGGGACTTGATGAACTGGTAAGGGGTAGTAAAGTTATCGAAGCCGTTTAAGGGAGTGGAGTTCTGTACTCTGGGGTCGTGGGCATCGAATGTGATGAAATTATCGATTCCCATATCTCTTAACTCTTCCAGTGCATAAGCACAGTCTAAGGACTCTCTGCCGCTGCGGCGGTGCTGTCTGCCTTCATAGAGGAAGGGCATGATGACATTGATACGTCTTGCCTTGCCGTTGCAGGCAGCAATGACACGCTTCAGATCCTGATAGTGGTCATCGGGAGACATGTGGTTGGTATAGCCGTTCATGTTGTAAGTAATACTATGATTACATACATCGGTTAAGATGAACAGATCCTTGCCGCGGATAGTTTCACTGATCTGGGCTTTGGCTTCACCGCTTCCGAAACGGGGTACATCCACATCTACGAGATAGTTGCTCTCGATATAGCCGTGGAAAGCAGGATCGTTTTTAACTTTATCATTGTGGATACTCTTACGGAATTCTACCATGTAATCATTGATGCGGCGTCCCATTTTTTCTGCGGAAGGCAGAGCGATGATCTTCAAAGGAGCCACAGGCATGGCATTTTCCAATTCGTGTAAATTAGGCATGATGTCCCTCCTGGACGAGCTTTATTGTTCGTAAAATATTCAGAGCCTCATTCGCAAAATGCCGGAATGCAAGCATTCGACGAATATCTGAAAATATTTAATTGCTCTGAATATGACAATTATTTTATATCATTATGCTAGTGACACGTCAAGGAATTTCTTGTACAATGGATAGGAGAAAGTTGGTTAGGTGAAACAGAATGAAGAAAAAAGAACATATTGTAAAAACAGTAAAACCGGGCAGTATCGCGGAGGAACTGGAGATTGCTCCCGGAGATAAAGTACTGGCGATAGATAACACAGAGATTGAAGACATTTTTGACTATCAGTTCCTGACCCAGGATACCTATATTGAGATGCTGGTGGAGAAGCCGGACGGAGAACAGTGGCTCTTGGAAATCGACAAGGAATTCGACGAGGACCTGGGAATCGAATTCGAGAACGGTCTGATGGACGAATACAGACATTGTCACAACAAATGCATTTTCTGCTTTATCGATCAGATGCCGAAGGGCATGCGGGATACTCTTTATTTTAAGGATGACGATTCCCGATTATCCTTTTTACAGGGGAATTATGTGACACTGACAAATATGTCGGATCACGATATCGACCGGATCTGCAGATATCATCTGTCCCCCATCAATATCTCGTTCCAGACCATGAACCCGGAGCTTCGCTGTAAAATGCTAAACAACCGTTTTGCCGGAGATGCCCTGAAAAAGGTAGATATTTTAAATGCCGCAGGGATCCGGATGAACGGACAGATCGTGCTTTGTAAGGGCGTGAATGACGGCAAGGAGCTGGAATACAGCATTCAGAAGCTGATGGAGTATCTGCCGAATGTGGAAAGCGTCTCCGTAGTACCGGTAGGGCTGTCCAAATACCGTGAAGGGTTGTATCCTTTAGAGCCTTTCAATGCGCAGGATGCCGGAGAGGTCATTGACCTGATCGAAAAATACCAGAAGATCTGCATGGAGAAATACGGAACCCATTTTATCCAGGCAAGTGATGAGTGGTATATCTTAGCGGGCAGAGAGGTGCCGGAAGAGGAACGCTATGATGGTTACCTGCAGTTAGAAAACGGTGTCGGTATGATCCGGCTTCTCTTAGATGAATTCCACGATGGACTTAAGAGACGTGTGACCGAAAAAGCTTCCGGTGCAAAGCTTCCCTGGGAAGGAATAAGAGAGATCTCCCTGGCGACGGGAAGACTGGCGTTTCCTTATTTAAAAAGGATGTCGGAAGAACTGATGGCGGAGTATCCGGGACTTCAGATCTATGTCTATGAGATCATCAATGAATTTTTCGGAGAGATGATCACGGTCTCCGGACTTTTGACCGGACAGGATATCGTGAAGCAGTTAAAGGACAAGAACTTAGGAGAAGCATTGTATCTTCCCAGGAATGTCCTTAGGAGCGGCGCGGATCTGTTCCTGGACGATTATACGTTGGCAGATGTGGAGGGGGCTTTACAAGTGCCCGTGAATATTGTAAAATCAAGCGGATATGATCTTGTGGACGCGCTGCTTGGAATCGAAGATTCCGGGCAGAACTAAGATATAAGAAGTAAGAATGGAGGAAATTATGGCAAAGAGAAAATCCAGGCCCATCGTTGCGGTGGTGGGACGCCCGAATGTGGGAAAATCCACCCTGTTCAATGCACTGGCTGGCGAAAATATATCTATCGTAAAAGATACGCCCGGTATTACCAGAGACCGTATCTATGCGGATATCCACTGGCTGGATATGACGTTCACCCTGATCGATACCGGCGGTATCGAACCGGACAGCAAGGACGTGATCCTGTCCCAGATGAGAGAGCAGGCGGAGATCGCCATGGAGACGGCAGATGTGATCATTTTCCTGGTGGATGTGAAGCAGGGACTGGTGGATGCTGACTCCAAGGTGGCGGACATGCTGCGCCGTTCCCATAAGCCGGTAGTACTGGTGGTCAACAAGGTGGACAGCTTCCAGAAGTATATGGCGGATGTCTATGAATTTTACAATCTGGGTATCGGCGACCCTCATCCGATTTCTGCGGTGAACCGTCTGGGAATCGGTGACATGTTAGAGGCGGTAACGGAATATTTTGATAAGGAACAGGCAGAGGAAGAAGAGGATGACCGCACCCGTGTGGCTATCGTCGGTAAGCCGAACGTCGGTAAGTCTTCCCTGATCAACAAGCTGTTAGGTGAGAAGCGTCTGATCGTTTCCGACATTGCGGGAACCACCAGAGATGCGGTGGACACCGAGATCACTTATAACGGTAAGGAATATGTCTTCATTGATACTGCGGGTCTTCGCCGGAAGAACAAGATCAAGGAAGAACTGGAGCGTTATATGATTGTCCGTACTGTCAGCGCTGTGGAGCGTGCGGAAGTCGTGGTACTGATGATCGACGCGGAGGAAGGCGTTACGGAGCAGGATGCGAAGATCGCCGGAATCGCCCATGAGAGAGGCAAGGCTACGATTATCGTGGTGAACAAATGGGATGCCATCGAGAAGGATGACAAGACCATTTACAAGTTCACGGAAAAGGTGCGTAATACCTTATCCTTCATGCCCTATGCAGAGCTTTTGTTCGTCTCCGCAAAGACAGGACAGAGACTGCCGAAACTGTTCGAGACCATCGATATCGTCAGCGAGAACCACGCTATGCGTGTGGCTACCGGTGTGCTGAATGAGATCATGGCAGAGGCAGTGGCAATGCAGCAGCCCCCTTCCGACAAGGGTAAGAGACTGAGACTGTACTACATTACCCAGGTAGCGGTAAAGCCCCCTACCTTCGTGATCTTTGTAAATGATAAGGAACTGATGCATTTCTCTTATACCAGATATATTGAGAATCAGATCCGTGAGACCTTTGGTTTCAAGGGTACTCCTCTCAGGTTTATTATCAGAGAACGAAAGGAAAAAGATCAATAATGGAACGTGTTATCTGTTTACTCATCGGTTATGTGTTCGGTCTGTTTCAGACCGCATACTTTTACGGTAAGGCAAAGGGAATCGACATCCGTAAGTACGGAAGCGGTAATGCCGGTACCACCAATGCCTTAAGAGTACTGGGAACCAAGGCGGGACTGATCGTGCTGGCGGGAGACTGTTTAAAATGTATCATCGCCGTATGCATCACCAGAGCCTTATTCAGTACCGGTCATCCGGAGAATATTTATCTGCTGTGCCTGTACACCGGTGCAGGTGCCATTATCGGACATAACTTCCCGTTTTATATGGGGTTTAAGGGCGGAAAAGGAATTGCTGCCACCGCAGGACTGATCCTGTCGTTCCATCCCTATTTCATCGTGATGGGCGTGGTACTGTTCTTCGGTACGTTCCTGACGACACATTATGTGTCTCTGGGTTCCTTACTGGTATATGCCGGATTTATGATCCAGATGGTAGTCTGCGGACAGACGGGGCTGTTCGGCGCCATGCCGCAGTCACAGCTGTATGAAATGTATGCCATCACCGCATTTTTAACGATCATGGCATACTGGAAGCACAGACAGAACATTGTACGTCTGATCCACGGCAATGAGCGAAAGACCTATCTGTTCAAGAAGAAGTCTGCCGAGGCGCAGATGGAAATTTCCGGGGAGGACAAATAATCTATGGCAAAAGTATGTATATTGGGCGGCGGAAGCTGGGGCATCGGACTTTCCGTGGTATTACATAAGAACGGACATGAAGTGACCGTATGGTCTGCGGTTCCTGCGGAAATTCAGATGCTGCAGAAGAACCACGAGCACAAGATGCTGCCGGGAGTAAAGCTTCCGGAGGATATGATCTTTACGACGGATGATAAATCTGCCATCGAGGGCAAGGATCTGTTGGTTATGGCTGTGGCAAGCTCCTACACCAGAAGCACGGCACACCGGATCAGCCCGTTGGTAGCACAGGGACAGAAAATTGTCAGCGTCTCCAAGGGAATCGAGGAGCACACCCTGATGACCCAGGCACAGATTATCGAAGACGAGATCCCTCAGGCACAGGTAGCGGTACTGTCCGGACCGACCCATGCAGAGGAAGTCAGCCGTGGAATCCCTACGACTATTGTTGCGGGCTCCAAGAGCAAAAGCTGTGCAGAGTATGTGCAGAATCTGTTCATGAATGAGGTATTCCGTGTCTATACCAGCCCCGATGTACTGGGAATCGAACTGGGCGGTGCACTGAAAAATGTCGTGGCACTGGCTGCCGGTATTGCCGACGGACTGGGCTACGGAGATAATACGAAGGCGGCACTGATCACCAGAGGCATTACCGAAATCGCAAGACTGGGCACTGCCATGGGTGGCAATTTCGAGACCTTCTGCGGACTGACCGGCATCGGCGATCTGATCGTGACCTGTGCCAGCATGCATTCCCGTAACCGTCGTGCGGGTATCCTCATCGGACAGGGCAAGAGCTACGAGGAAGCCATGAAGGAAGTACAGATGGTGGTAGAGGGCGTGTATTCCGCCAAGGCCGCCATGGAACTGTCGAAAAAATATGATGTACAGCTGCCTATCATTGAGCAGGTGAATGAAGTACTGTTTGACGGCAAGCCTGCGGATCAGGCAGTAAAGGAACTGATGCTTCGTGACAAGAAGCTGGAAGTATCCCATCTTCCCTGGCCGGAAGAATAGTTACAATTTATTTTAGGTGTTGACAGAAAAACGCAAACTGGCTATAATAAGCTCATGTTTAGCGCAAACATATCATAAGAACAATGCAATGAAGGGAAGAAGTACTGTTCCTCCACTTCTGACAGAGAGTAGCCGGCTGGTGAGAGGCGCACAGAAGCAGAGCAGGAATACATCCCGGAGTAGCCGGTGGAAAGGGAAGGATCCTAAGATCCCGAACGAGTAGATCAGGACGGCAGGCACCGATATCCGCCGAAAGTATTGATAGATACTTACTGAGCTGTCAGATGTGAGTCTGACGGGAACATTAGGTGGTAACACGAGAGATTAAGCTCGTCCTTTTGAAAGGGACGGGCTTTTTTATGTCAGAAAAGGAGAAAAAGAAAATGACAGTATTTGACGAGTTAAAAGCAAGAGGACTGTTGGCACAGCTGACAGATGAAGAGGAGATCAAGGAGCTGATCAACAACGGAAAGGCTACCTTTTACATCGGCTTTGACCCCACCGCAGACAGCCTTCATGTAGGACATTTCATGGCACTGTGCCTGATGAAGAGAATGCAGATGGCGGGCAATAAGCCCATTGCTCTGATTGGTGGCGGTACTGCAATGATCGGTGATCCTTCCGGAAGAAGTGATATGCGTACTATGATGACCAAAGAGACCATCCAGCATAACGTAGACTGCTTCAAGAAGCAGATGAGCCGTTTTATTGATTTCAGTGACGGTAAGGCACTGATGGTCAACAATGCGGACTGGCTGTTGAACCTGAACTATGTGGAACTGTTAAGAGACGTCGGAGCACACTTCAGTGTTAACCGTATGCTGACCGCAGAGTGCTACAAGCAGAGAATGGAGAAGGGCTTAAGCTTCTTAGAGTTCAACTACATGATCATGCAGAGTTTTGACTTCCTGACCTTATACCAGAAATACGGCTGTAACATGCAGTTTGGTGGTGATGATCAGTGGAGCAACATGTTAGGCGGTACCGAACTGATCCGCAGAAAGCTGGGCAAGGATGCTTATGCCATGACCATCACATTGCTCTTAAATTCCGAGGGCAAGAAGATGGGTAAGACCCAAAAGGGTGCTGTATGGTTAGATCCCAACAAGACCACTCCTTTCGAGTTCTACCAGTACTGGAGAAACGTGGCAGATGCTGATGTACTGAAGTGTCTGCGTATGCTGACCTTCCTGCCCTTAGAGCAGATCGACGAGATGGACAAATGGGAAGGCAGCCAGCTGAACCAGGCAAAGGAAATCCTGGCATACGAGCTGACCAATCTGGTACACGGCGAGGAAGAGGCGAAGAAGGCACAGGAGAGCGCAAGGGCACTGTTTAGTGGTGGTAATGCCGCAGAGATGCCTACCACCGAGCTGACTGAGGCAGACTTTGTAGGTGGTAAGATCGATATTCTCGGTGTTCTGGTGAAATCCGGACTGTCCGCATCCCGCAGCGAGGCAAGACGTGCCGTAGAGCAGGGCGGTGTTGTTGTAGCGGATGAGAAGGTAACCGATGTGAAGACCGCATACGCTCCCGAACAGTTCGACGGAGAAGGCGTGGTAGTCCGCAGAGGTAAGAAGAACTTCAAGAGAGTCGTTATGAAATAACAGTAAGAAAAATAACAGAAAATTATAAAGATGGGATCTTTCACGAAAAACGGTGA
>CAVJMX010000018.1:27266-37926 GCA_963650795.1 Bacteroidales bacterium H4 | reverse complement strand
GTTATTATTGAATTTTCAAGGTGCATAGGCACATTTTAATGTGCGAAGTTTGAGTTTTAACTATAATAATTATGCCAGCATCATACGGTCGTTAGCAAATTCTCCGCCACTGACTTCCTCGAACTTCGCCAGCAGATCCTTTACCTGCAGGTTCTTCTTCTCTTCTCCTGCTACATCGTAGATCACTTTGCCTTCATGCATCATGATCAAACGGTTGCCGTGAGCGATGGCATCTCTCATGTTATGGGTTACCATCATGGCGGTCAGTTGGTTCTCCGCAATGATCTTGTCACTGATCTCCAGTACCTTGGCTGCTGTCTTGGGATCCAGCGCTGCGGTATGCTCATCTAAGAGCAGAAGCTTCGGCTGCTTTAACGCTGCCATAAGCAGTGTGATTGCCTGACGCTGTCCACCGGACAGAAGTCCTACTTTACTGGTCATACGGTCTTCCAGTCCCAGTCCAAGCGTCTGTAACTTCTCACGGAACAGCTCTCTGTCCTCTCTGGAGACGCCCCAGCGAAGGGTTCTCTTCTCGCCACGTCGCAGTGCAATCGCCATATTCTCTTCGATATCCATGGTAGCGGCGGTTCCCGTCATAGGATCCTGGAATACTCTTCCCAGATATTTTGCTCTCTTGTGCTCCGGCAGGCTCGTAATATCCGTACCGTCGATGATGATCTTGCCGGAATCGATGGGCCATACACCTGCGATGGCATTCAGTGTGGTGGATTTGCCCGCACCGTTACCTCCGATGATGGTCACAAAATCTCCGGGATTTAAGTTCAGGTTTACTCCGTTTAACGCCACCTTCTCGTTGATGGTTCCTCTGTTAAATACTTTATGTATATCCTGTATCTCCAATGCGTAAGCCATTATTTTGACGCTCCTTTCCGAAGTGTTCTCTTCTCCTTCAAGTAAGGAATTGCCAGGAAAATGGCAACTACGATAGCGGAGAACAATTTCATATCCTCTGAAGGCATCTTCAGCCACAGTACGAATTGATATACCATGTAGTAGATGATAGCACCCAGAATTACCGATGCCAGGGTAAATGCAAAGGCAAGCTTTCTCTTGCTGGCAAATTTACCGAAGAGTACCTCACCGATGATTACGGCTGCCAGACCGATAACGATGGCACCACGTCCCATGTTAACATCTGCGGCACCCTGGAACTGTCCGTACAGTGCACCGCACAGTCCTACCAGACCATTGGAGATCATCAGTGCCAGCACTTTGATGAAGTTGGTATTGATACCCTGCGCTCTCGCCATGTTGCCGTTACAGCCCGTAGCACGGATAGCATGTCCCTGCTCTGTTCCGAAATACCAGTACATCACAGCGATCAGTGCCAGTAAAAATACAACCATTCCCAGGAAAAAGAGCAGTCTGCTCGTAGAACCGTCCGTTACATAACGCAGAGATACCACCAGGGGATAATTATCTACGCTGACCGGCTGGTTCGCCTTCCCCATAATATTCAGGTTAATGGAATACAGGGAGATCTGTGTCAGAATACTTGCCAGAATTCCGGGGATTCCCAAGGCGGTATTCAACAGTCCCGTCACCATACCTGCCAGTGCTCCCGCCAGGAATGCGATCGGCAGCGTCGCCAAAGGAGACACACCCGCGCGGATCAGCATAACAGATACCGCAGCTCCGGTAGCAATGGAGCCATCCACGGTCAGATCCGCGAAATCCAGCAGACGGAAAGTGATATACACTCCCAGTGCCATGACTCCCCAGATCATTCCCTGTGCTATGGATCCCGGCATTGCCCTGAACAGGGAAAGGGGATTCAGTGACATAAAGTAAGACATTTCTTTTTCCTCCTAAAACTTCCGATAGGGATACCGCTATCTGGCGATATCCCTATCGAAGTATATTTTGTTACGTACTTAAATGAATGACTCGTTCCTTACTGGATTGCTACATAATCATCGGGAACGCTGATGCCCAGTTCCTCACAGATCTTCGCATTGTACTTCTTGGTAACATTGGGAGCATAACGAACATCCATGGTAGTGATGTCTGCGCCCTCAGCCAGGATCTCGTAAGCCATCTCGCCGGTAGCATATCCCAGATCATAGTAGCTGATGGATAAGGTTGCTACACCACAACCGTTGCAGATACCTTCCTCACCTGCGATCACAGGGATCTTAGCGGGAGCTACGACGTTGTATACGGTCTCGGTTACGGATGCCAGTGTGTTATCGGTAGGAATATACAGAACATCGCACTCTCCTGCAGCTGCAGTTGTTACGGACTGTACTTCGTTGGTATCAGCGATAGCATACTCTTTATAAGCGATGCCGTCCTTGTCCAAAGCAGCCTCGAACAACTGGATCTGATACAGGGAGTTTGCTTCTGCGGAACAATATAACAGACCAACCTGCTTTACATCCGGGAACAGCTCCTTTAACATAGCTTCCTGCTCTTCAATGGGAGCCAGATCGGAAGTACCGGAGATATTTCTGCCGGTAGCACCGGACCAGTCGGAGATCTCCAGTGCGGTAGCATAGTCGGTTACGGAAGTACCTAAGATAGGAATCGTGGTGGTAGCTGCTGCTGCACTCTGTAAGGGAGAGGTAGCGTTGGCAAGGATCAGATCCACACCGTCAGATACGAAACCGTTACAGATGGTCGCTGCGGTGGTCTGCTCACCCTGTGCATTCTGAAGATCGAATTTTACATTGTCACCAAGCTTTTCTTTTAAAGCATCCTGGAATCCCTGGGTAGCTGCATCCAGAGCCTCATGCTCTACCAGCTGGCAGATACCGATGTTATATACCTTGCCGTCTATGGAAGCTGCTGCGCCGGCAGCTGCAGTAGATGCAGTTCCATTGTCGGTGCTGCCACAGCCTGTCAGAACGGATGCTGCCATTACTGCGGTAAGTACTACAGATAATAATTTCTTTTTCATAATAATGCCCTCTTTTCTGCGGATCTTGCGATCTGCTTACTGTAATGCATAGACGCTTTAACCCGTCAAAGCGTTGCACTGATAAATATCATAACCTATAAAAGGGCATTCGTCAATCAAAATTCATCGATGCTTTGAATAATAATGATCTAATTTTTAGATGTTTTCTTTTTTCACCACTTCTCCGGGTCTCTTGAAGATATGACCGGCGGGGATCACACCTCTGACGCAGGAGGTGGGATATACGTTGGAGTTCCGTCCGATGACAGTTCCGGGATTCAATACACTGTTGCAGCCCACTTCCACGTGGTCACCTAACATGGCGCCCATCTTCTTCAGACCGGTCTCGATCTTCTCTTCCCCGTTCTTTACGACGACCAGTGTCTTGTCACTCTTCACGTTGGAAGTAATGGAACCGGCTCCCATGTGAGACTTGAAACCTAATACGCTGTCACCTACGTAATTATAATGAGGCACCTGTACTTTGTTGAACAGGACTACATTTTTAAGCTCGGTGGAATTGCCGACTACCGCACCTTTTCCCACGATGGCATTGCCGCGGACAAATGCACAGTGACGTACTTCCGCTTCTTCATCAATGATCAACGGTCCGTTCAGGCAGGCAGTAGGTGCAACTTTGGCATTTTTTGCCACCCAGATGTCCTCGCCTCTTTTTTCATAGATCGCTTCCGGCAGTCTCTTGCCAAGCTCCAGAATGAAGTCGTGGATTCTCGGAAGTACCTCCCAGGGATACTCTGCTTCGGTAAACAGGTCTGCCGCAATGGTCTCTGTCAGATCATACAGATTTTCAATTGTAATATTTTCCATGATGATTTCTCCTAATCTTTATTTTTATTCCTTATTTTTGGCATTGGATTGTTTTGTTTTCTTCTGGTAAAATTCTTCCGTTGCCTGGAACTGTCTCCAGAGCACGCCCTGATTGTTCAGTCCCCGCACGGCAACCGTTCTTCTGCCCACGAAATCCGTAAGCTTCCCCATGTATTCTTCCGGGGTGATCACACCGTCCGCCACCATGGTCAGTCCCTTCTCCCAGCTGGCTGTCAGCGCAGGATTTAAAAGCGGACGGATGGAATCCGATACCACATCGTAGATCATCTCTCCCATCTGGGTAGGGGTCAGCACCTGGGTCTTTTTGTTCAGTGCCAGGTATTCGATGTTCACCAGTTTTTTTAAAATTTCCGCTCTCGTAGCGCTGGTGCCGATACCGCTTCCCTTGATCTGCGCCCGCAGTTCTTCGTCCTCGATGAACTGTCCCGCATTTTCCATGGTCAGGATAATACTTCCGGAAGTATACCGCTTGGGCGGAGAAGTCTCGCCCTCCTTGATCTCGTAGGAATCCGCTGATAAAGTATCTCCCTTTTTCAGGTGCATGAGCAGATTTGTTAGCTCCGCATCACATTTTTCGTCGGTGCTTTCGCTCTCATTCTCTTTGTCTTCCTTCGGTGCCGTATTCTCCTTTTTAAAAGAGAAGTTCGTCACCTTCAGATACCCTTCCTGCACCAGTACTTTAAAGCTGGCGAAAAAGCTTTCTTCCTTCACCTTCACCGTCAGGGAGAACTTCTGGTAGACTGCCGGAGGATAGAAAATGCTTAAGAACCTCCGCACAATGACTTCATATACCTTTGCCGCCGTAGGGGCAAGTCCCGCCAGGTTGTTTAATCCCTGTCCCGTGGGGATGATGGCGTAGTGGTCGGTGATCTGTTTGTCATTGACATAACGGGTCTTCGCAATATTTTTATAGGTTCCCTGCTCTAAAACCTCTTTTGCAAAAGGAGCTGCCAGCGCATAATTACGTAGTCCACCGATGTTTTTATGGATCTCCTTTGCCACTGCCGTGGACAGCACTCTGGCATCTGTTCTGGGATAGGTGGTCATTTTTTTCTCATATAATTCCTGCACGATCCTAAGGGTCTCATCCGGGCTGATCTTGAAGTATTTGGAACAGTCATTCTGTAACTCCGCCAGATTATATAAAAGCGGCGCATTCTTGTTCTCTTTTTTCTTCTCAATGCCGGTAACGGTCACCGGTCCCACAGGCTCTGCGCAAAGGTCGGCGATCAGATGCTCGGCATCTTCCTTTTTCTTGAAGCCGTTTTCTTTATACAATGCCGGGGAATTGTAATATTTCGAGCCTTCCACCGCTCTCCACTCTGCGGTGAAGGGCTTTTCCTGCAATTTAAAATTGCCGATCACCCGGTAAAAAGGGGTCTTCGTGAAGTTACGGATCTCCCGCTCCCTGTTCACGACCATGCCCAGGACGCAGGTCATGACTCGACCCACGGAGATCACCGCACGGTCTCTCTTCAGATAATCCTTTACAGTCTTACCGTATTTTAAAGTCAGTGCCCTGGAGAAGTTGATACCCATCAGGTAATCCTCCTTGGCACGCAGATAAGCGGCATTTCCCAGATTATCATACGCCGAGAGATCCTTGGCTTCCCGGATCCCACGTAAGATCTCCTCCTCCGTCTGGGAATCGATCCATACACGCTTCCGCTCTTTGCCCTGTACGCCCGACATCTGCTCCACGAGACGATAGATATATTCTCCTTCCCGCCCGGAGTCGGTGCAGACATAGATTGTAGAGACATCCTCTCTGTTTAGCAGGGAACTCACGATGGTATATTGTTTTCTGGCATTTTCAATGACTTCGTATTTGAATTCCGCCGGGAGAAAAGGAAGTGTCTCAAAGCTCCATCTCTTAAACTTCTCGTCGTACACCTCCGGATAGCTCATGGTCACCAGATGTCCCACGCACCAGGTAACAATGGCTTCTTCCGACTCCAGATATCCGTCTTTGGAACGCATATTATATTTTAAAGCGTTGGCAAATTCTCTTGCCACGCTGGGTTTCTCTGCAATAAATAAATTTTTACCCACGTATTACCGTCTTCCTGTCACAAATCACGCACCCATGCTGCGAAACCGTACCTTTCCGGATACTTTCTTTGCCAGTGCATCTTCATAACCATTCTCACAAAATATTATTATCTCATCCGGTTCCGTCCGGATACTTTTCAGCGCTGTCTGCAGCGCGTCATAATCTTCCGAAGTATAGCATACCGTACCGGAATAATCCACTGCGATCTTTTTTCCCGAAGTATCTTTGCATAAAAAGTATGTTCTCCCCTGCGCCGCCTTCTTCAGTTCCACCTTACAAAAATCTGTCTGCAATATCTCCTGACAGATTCTCCGGTATGCGGATCTCACAAAGTTACTGTAATCCTCCCGGATATATGTTTCATAAAAAGATCTGCCGTCATCTCTTCTCCAGGCGGTCTGGTGAGGGAACAGAAAGCGGAAATAAAACCGCATAAAAGAATTGCTGATCTCATAGATTCCGGGCAAGACCTTTTCCACCAACTCCAGCTCCATCAGATTCTTCAGATAGACACTGATCTTCGCCCGGGAGAATCCGGTACGGGCATACATATCATTCAGTTTGCCGTTCTTCTCATCCGCTATGGTGGCTAAGATGGTATTATAGACTGCGGTCTCCCGCAATTCCTCCGACAGCCATTTGATCATCAGTTCCGGAAGAAAGCTGTTTTTCTCTAAAAAAAGTGTCGTCAGATTCTCCTCCACAGATACTGACAGATCCAACAGTTTCCATAATCCCGGCATTCCGCCTAACACCGCATAGAGTTCTATACTCTCCTGAAGCGTCCCGCCAGGGAAAATCCGGCGCATTACGGAAAAAGGCAGCTCTTTGACCTTCAGGAAACCGCTAACGGAAAATGCCAGGTTTCCTATTTTAGAGATCATGCTGTTCTCCACCCATCCGGATGCGTAGGTCGTAAGGATCACAAGAAGGGAAACCTCCCTGTGTTCCTTCAGATAACGGATCAGTTCCTGTAAAAAAGAGGTATTCCCCTTTAGCAGATAATGAAAATTATCTATGATCAGAACTTTTTTGCGATCACTTTTTTCTCCGGATACACACTGTAATACTTCTTCCCAGGAAGGGTTCGATGAAATCTCTTTCCCCTGTTCTCTAAGCTCCTGTCCCCACTGATAGCACAGCTCCCTGGAAGAACAGTTAGGAGCGGTATAACGTATGGTCTGTTTTTCTTCCGTAAAAGCGGTTAAGAGAGCCGTCTTACCAACGCCTCTCTGTCCATATACCACCAGGATCTGACTCCCCGGTCTCTTATAATGATTCTCTAAAAAAGCTGTTTCCTGTTCCCTTCCAGTTAACATGGCAGCCTCATTCTTTCTGCTACAACTGATCAGTATATCTTCTGTAATAGTTGTTCGATCTCCTCCTGGGACAGCGGCTTTCCGAACAGATATCCCTGAATGACATCACAGCCGATGGCACGCAGATATTTATACTGCTGTTCTTCCTCCACACCCTCAGCAATGGATTCAAATCCCAAAGATTTCACCATACTGACAATGGATTCCGTAATGATTCTGGTAGCGGAATCCGTAAGCAACGTATCCGTAAAGGATTTGTCAATCTTCAGCGTATTGATCGGAAGCTTCTTCAAATAAGACAGGGAGGAAAAACCTGTTCCGAAATCATCTAAGGAAATGCGGATGCCGTATTCTTTTAACAGCTGCATTTTCTCGGTCACCGCCCGGAAATCATCGATCAATATGCTCTCCGTGATCTCCAGTTCGATCTCCTCCGGAGCCACATCATATTTGCGGATAATATTCAGCAGTGAATCCACGAAATCTTCCTTCTGGTACTGCAATGCGGAAATATTGACCGACAATACGAACGGAACGCCGTACCGATTCCTCCACTCGGAAAATGTCCTTATGCTCTGCTCCAGTACCCAGTTGCCGATAGGGATAATAGTGCCGTTTTTCTCCGCAATGGGAATGAACTTCGCCGGGCTGATCATTTTCCCGTCGCCGTCCTTCCAGCGGATCAGTGCTTCCATTCCACGCAGTTTCTGATTCCCTGCATAGTACTGGGGCTGATAATACAGAATAAAGTTATGATCAAATACCGCTTCTTTTAATTTGCTGTCAAGTTCCACATTTTTCAGAAAATCATTCAGGATCGGTGTATCAAAATACTGGATCCGGTTCCTGCCCATGGACTTGCCCTTGAACATGACGATCTCAGCGCAGTTGATCAGCTCCAGTGCGGAAGCTGCCGCTTCCGGGTACTCCGCAACGCCTACGCTTACCGTAATATTCAGAGCCTGTCCGCCCACCAGATAGAAGGGCTCCCTGGTGCGCTTCACGATCTCCTTATGAATATGTTCTACGCTTCGATCCCCGTAGGGGTCATAAATTCCCATGCAGTAGACATCACTGGTCAGATGGCAGACGATCACGTCATCACTGTTGAATTCCTTCAGAAAAGATCCGAACTGCTGTACCAGTTCATCTCCTGCCACGATTCCCAGTCCGTCATTGACTTTACGGAAATCGTCAATATCGATGACCAGTACGCTGACCAGCCGGTTATCTTCCTTCGCACGCCGCAGGTACTCCGTCAGGAGCCGTACAAAATAGTTCCGGTTGTACAGTCCCGTAAGTCCATCGTAATACGCCATATAGAGAAGTTCTTCGTTCTGCGTCTTCTGTTTTGTGATATTCTGTACCACAATGATCTGATCCGCAGGTCTGCCGTCCTCATAGAATATTCTACAGGAAAACTGCAGCCAGGTCTTCTTCCCCTTCTGCATGCATTCCACAGAAGAAGTCTCCTGTCCGCCCTTTTCCAAAAACAGCATATCCCTAAGAGGCAGCACATATGGCTCATCCACCATCTCCAATAGTCTGATAAAGTCCCGTCTGTCGCGGACCTGGAAATCAAAAAAGTCGTCCCATTTTCCAAGCGTCGTGACGGTATTCTTCTCAAAAGAATAGTAGATATAAGCATAATCCATCGTATTGCACAAAAGGCGGTACATTCTCTCCCTGGCGCTCAATTTCTGATTCATTGCGCGCATTAAATCCAGCTGATAGCGTAACTCGTTCATAACCCCACTCACCCTTTATTTTTTGGTGATATAACCCTGTGCCTTCAAAAGTTCTGCGCAAAGCAATGCTCCCCCAGCTGCTCCACGTAAGGTGTTGTGTGACAGACCTACGAACTTATAATCATATACGGTATCTTCTCTCAGACGACCTACGCTGATACCCATGCCGTTCTCAAAATCCACATCCAGAGCTACCTGAGGTCTGTTGTCCTCCTCCAGATACTGGATGAACTGCTTCGGAGCACTGGGAAGTCCCAGTCTCTGAGGCTCACCGCTGAAAGAAGTTAACTTCTCGATCAGCTGTTCCTTGGTGGGCTTCTTACGGAATTTTACAAATACAGCTGCAGTGTGTCCGTTCAGAACCGGAACACGGATACACTGGCAGGTGATTACGGGAGAAGTTGCGGGAACGATCTTGTCGCCTTCGATCTTACCCCAGATACGTAAGGGCTCCTTCTCACTCTTTTCTTCCTCACCGCCGATGTAAGGAATGATATTACCTACCATCTCGGGCCAGTCCTTAAAAGTCTTGCCTGCGCCGGAGATTGCCTGGTAAGTGGTAGCTACCACTTCATAGGGCTCAAATTCTTTCCATGCGGTCAGAACCGGTGCATAGCTCTGAATGGAGCAATTGGGCTTTACAGCGATGAATCCTCTGGTGGTTCCCAGTCTCTTCTTCTGCGCCTCAATGATCTGGAAATGCTCGGGATTGATCTCAGGTACTACCATGGGAACATCGGGCGTCCATCTGTGTGCACTGTTGTTGGATACCACAGGGGTCTCTGTCTTCGCATAAGCTTCTTCGATTGCCTTGATCTCGTCCTTGGACATATCTACGGCACTGAATACGAAATCTACCTGTGCGGCTACTTTTTCCACTTCATTGACGTTCATGACGATAAGCTTTTTCACAGCTTCCGGCATAGGAGTCGTCATCTTCCAACGATCACCCACTGCGTCCTCATACGTCTTGCCTGCGGAACGAGGGCTGGCTGCGATAGTCGTTACCTCGAACCAGGGATGGTTCTCTAACAGAGAGATGAATCTCTGACCTACCATACCGGTTCCACCCAGGATACCTACACGTAATTTTTCACTCATTTTTTACATTTCCTCCTCATCTTTGTGCATTTTTATTTATCTGCAAAGACCTGTGCGCTTCCTACCGGGGAAGGCGGTCTTCCAAAGATTGCTGATACTCTTCTATGGCATCGTTTTTTAAGTACTCTTTGTTTTTTTCAATGACCTGTTTCATCATTTCCGCGCCCGGTGCACCGATGGTCAGGCGCTTCTCCACGCAGGTCTTCAGTGAAATGGCATCATAGATATCTTCGTCGAACTTATCACTGATGGAACGCAGTTCCTCTAAGCTTAGGGCATCAATCGAGGTGTCCTTCTCAATGCAGTACAGTACCAGCCTGCCGATAATACCGTGGGCATCCCGGAAAGGCACTCCCTTGCCTACCAGATAATCTGCGGCATCGGTAGCGTTGGTAAATCCGTTCATAGCACTCTTCGCCATACGGTCCTTGCGAAATTTCATGGTCTTAATCATGCCAGTAAATAAAGTAATGCAGTCTGCCGCAGTATCCATGGCATCAAATGCCATCTCCTTGTCTTCCTGCATGTCTTTATTATAAGCCAGGGGCAATCCCTTCATGGTGGTAAGTAACGCCATCAGGGCGCCATAGACTCTTCCGGTCTTGCCTCTTACCAGCTCCGCGATATCGGGGTTCTTCTTTTGGGGCATGATGCTGCTTCCGGTGGAATA
>CAVJMX010000018.1:0-26893 GCA_963650795.1 Bacteroidales bacterium H4 | reverse complement strand
TCTAAATTATTCTCCATGGTATCCAGGATTGCTTCCAAAAGCGTTTTTAACAGTCCGTCGGTCTCTGCCACTCTCCATCTGGTATAGAGACGCATGTCCAGTGCCACCTGGTCGTTACGGCTCCGTCCGGTGTGAAGCTTTTTCCCCGCATCTCCGATCCGGTCGATCAGTGTCGCTTCCACAAAGCTGTGAATGTCTTCCTGGGTCTCATCAATTGCCAGTGTTCCGGCATCCACATCCTCCAAAATACCGGTCAGTCCCTCGATGATGCTTTTTCTCTCCTCTTCAGTGAGGATCCCTTGCTTTGCCAGCATGGTAGCATGTACGATACTGCCGGTGACATCTTCGTGAAACAATCTTTTATCAAATGTTATGGACGCATTGAAATCAAATACCAGCTGATCGGTCTGCTTCGTAAAACGTCCTCCCCATAACTGTGCCATGGTCATTCTCCCATCTTTTTCGTTGGTCATCTATCAGATAAAATCTCTTATAGACACCGATTGAAATTAATCATATCACAAATGACACTTTAATGCAATACAGTGAATTTCATCACTTTCCGGTACAGAAAACACTTTTTTCGCCGGAATTCATACAATAACTATAAATATTCAAGTTAAGGAAGTATGCCTTTTTATGGGAGTTCTCATTGAATTAAAAAATATAGGTTACTCCTATCACACCCTGTCCGGGGAGACCGGTGCCATAAAAGATATCTCCTTCTGTGTGGAGGAAGGGGAATTCGTGGCTCTGGTGGGTCCCAGCGGTTGCGGCAAGTCTACACTGCTGTCCATCATCGCAGGACTCCTTGCCCCGGAGACCGGAACCATTGTCGTGAATAATCCCGACGGTTCCCTTCACTATCCCCGTATCGGCTATATGCTGCAGCATGACCATCTCTTCGAATGGCGCACCATCTATCAAAATGTTATGTTGGGTTTGGAGATCCACCACGACCTCACTCCGGAGCGCATCGCCCATGTGGAACAACTCTTGTCCGATTACGGACTGGAAAAATTTAAGAACAAGCGCCCCAGCGAATTATCCGGTGGCATGAAGCAGCGCGCTGCCCTGATCCGTACCCTTGCCCTGGATCCCCAACTACTTTTATTGGATGAGCCCTTCAGTGCCCTGGACTACCAGACACGCCTCATGGTATCTTCGGATATCTGTCAACTGATCCGCAAGGCGGGCAAGACCATGATCATCGTCACTCACGATCTGTCGGAGGCCATCAGCCTGGCGGATAAGGTTTACGTGCTGTCCGCACGTCCTGCAACGATCAAAGCGGCACTTCCCATTCAACTCACCCTGCAGGACAGTTCTCCCCTCGCCGCAAGAAACGCCCCGGAATTTCCATATTATTTCAAACAACTTTGGGAGGAATTAACCGATGAAACCTAAGAATGTGCAAAATAACCAACTGTTGACGGTCCAGGAACAATATCTTCGCAAGCACAAAAATCATCACCGACAGGTTACCTTTCTGCGTATCTTCCTCCTGGGAATTTTTCTGCTTCTTTGGGAAGTCAGCGCTGACGCATACTGGATCGACAGTTTCTTTTTCTCCAGCCCACACAGAGTCGTCCTATGTCTGATACAGCTGTGGACCGAGCGCTCTCTTCCGATGCATATTGGTATTACTTTATTAGAAACCATTTTAAGCTTCCTGTTAGTATTCGTGATCAGTCTCCTGTTTGCCACCTTGTTGTGGTTCTCTGACAAACTGTCGGAGATTTTAGAGCCCTACCTGGTACTACTCAACAGCCTTCCGAAATCTGCTCTGGCTCCCCTGTTCATCGTCTGGCTGGGCACCGGCATCAATACCATTATCATCGCTGGGATCTCTGTGGCAGTCTTCGGCTCCATTATCAGCTTTTACACTGCCTTTCATCAGGTGGATCCGGAAAAGGAGATTCTGATCCGCACTCTGGGCGGAGACCGCAGAGATATCTTTTTCAAAGTCGTCCTTCCGGGATCTGTTCCCACCCTGCTTTGCACCACCAAGGTCAATATCGGTCTATCTTTAGTCGGTGTCATCATCGGAGAATTTCTGGCGGCGAAACGGGGCCTAGGCTATCTGATCATCTACGGTTCCCAGGTGTTCCAGCTGGATATGGTGATCAGTTCTATCTTACTGTTATGTGTCATTGCCATGCTGCTCTATCTGCTGACCCAGTCTCTGGAACATTACAGCAAAAAGCATCGCAACTGATTATAATGTTTTCTTCGGAGATCTGCAGGATGGTATCTTCGTCTTACAGTCTCCTACATAATCTACGGTCCTGCGAAACGAACTTTTAAAATAATAAATTTTACAGTTGCAAAAATTCCCAAGAACATATATAATAACCTAGTCCGCTGAAATAGCTCAGTTGGTAGAGCACTTCACTCGTAATGAAGGGGTCGTGGGTTCGAGTCCCATTTTCAGCTTATATATTTACCTAAAAAGAGAAAGCTTTCCGCTTTCTCTTTTTTGTAGTAATTATTTAAAATCACGCAAAACCGCGTTCTGCAAATGCCTGCATTCCGGCAGATTTATCTTGCGCCCTTGTCGTAGATCACGCCCAAAGCTCTCGGTGCACCGTTCTGTTTGGAGAAGAACACCAGTAACAGCAGGGTCAGTACATAAGGCAGGATCATCACCAGATCCTGATAACTACTGGGCATTTGTAATACCTGTACCAGTCGGTAGCCGCCGGATCTGGCAAATCCAAATAACAGGCATGCTCCCAGAGTCGGCAGGATACGCCAGTTACCGAAGATCAGTGCTGCGATTGCCAGATATCCATAACCTACATAGATACTGGAAGAAAAGTTCGCAGAAATAGAATATGCAAAGCAGATACCGCCAAGACCCGACAGTGCACCGCAGATCATAATGGCTGCCAGACGGATCTGTCCCACCTGTCTTCCGGCGGCATCCACCGCATGGGGATTGTCACCGCAGGCACGCAGATGCATACCGAAGCGTGTCTTGTACATTACAAACCATGCAATAAATGCCACTACCACGATCACCAGTTCAAAAGGATACAGATTAGTAAACACAGCTCCCAGCACCGGAATCTTAGAAATTCCAGGGATGGTGATTCTGGAAGATACGGTCAGCACAAACTTATCGGAGGTGGCACCGAATACCACTCTGTTAAGTAGTTTGGTCAAATATGCTGTCAGTGCCATAGCCAGAATATTGACTACCACACCACTGATCACCTGATTGGCTTTAAACTTCAGACACAGCAGCGCATGAATCAGGGCAAAGATACTTCCTCCTACTGCCGCCATGATCATGGCAATGTAGAAGGGTACCGGAGAATCTCCGGAGAAATTCCCTGCAATGGCAACTGCCACAAACGCTCCGATAAAGGCACCGAAACCCTGCAATCCTTCCACAGCTAACATAGTCACACCGGACTTCTCGCAGTAGATACCACCAATTGCCATAATAAATAAAGGTAATGCAAAGGATAACCCGTCAATGATCACAATATCCATTTATTTGTCCTCCTTTGTCTTGTTCGTTTTCTCTCTTCTGCCTCGTTCCATCTTCCATTTGATGTAAGCATTACATGCACTGAACAACAAAATAATTCCGGTAATAACCGATGCGATCTCCGCGTCCACACCGGCAGCGGATTTCATGTAAGTACTGCCCTTACTGATCAAGGTGATCAGCATGGTGGAAAATACGATTCCGAAGGGATTGTTGTTACCAAGCAGTGACACTGCAATAGCATCGAATCCCGTGCTGATCAGTACCTTGGGCTGAATGGAACCCACATAGCCCAGATAATAGGTCACACCGGCAAGTCCTGCCAGGGCACCGGAGATCGTCATGGACAGCACCATGCTTCTGCCGACCTTGATACCCGCATATTTTGCAGCACTGCGGGAATAGCCCACAGCCTTCAGTTCGTATCCTAACTTCGTCTTCTCTAACAGGAACCACACGCCCACTACAGTAAGCAGTGCCAGGATAATTCCTAACGGAATGTCCATCTTCAGATTCCCTACCACCGTATCCATCAGCGTCAGTCTGGATGCCGCGGAGATCTCCTTCGACTGTCTGGAGACCGGATCCACAAAAAAGGTATTAATAAAGAAACTGATCACATACTGGAACGTATAGTTCAGCATAATGGAAGATACTACTTCGTTAATATTGAACCGGTACTTCAAAAAGCCGATCAGCGCACCCACCAGTCCACCGACAATCAGACCGATGATCACCACCAGGGGCTTTGCCAGTACGGCATTTAAGCTGCTGTATCCAACAATGATGCTTGCGGTAAATCCGGCGGCAAGCATCTGTCCGGAGACACCGATGTTAAACAGTCCCGCCCGCAGTGCTACCGCTACCGCCAGTGCTGCGAAGATCATCGGGGTAAAATAGTTCACATAGCTCATAAAGTCTGTCAGCATGCTCTTGTAACTTGCATAAGAAGACTTGGGTGCCAGTCCGCTACCCTGCAGTAATGCATAATAAGCCTTGAATGGGTTAGAACCGGTCACGGCGATGATCACACCGCCCACCACCAGGCTGCAAAGGATTGCAAGAAGGGGGATCTTTATCTCGTTCCAGAATTTTGTCATCTTTTTCATGGTCTTATGCCTCCTTCTCCTTATTTTTAACGCCCATCATGAACTCTCCCACTTCATTGGTGGTCAGCTCACTTGCCTTGGCGATCTTCTGTATACTTCCATTATAAATAACGGCAATGGTATCCGCACAGTTCATGATCTCATCCAGCTCCAGAGAGATCAGAAGGATTGCCTTGCCCTTGTCTCTCTCCGCAATGATCTGCTTGTGAATATTCTCTATGGCACCGATATCCAGTCCACGGGTAGGCTGCACAAAGATCATCAGGGAAGAATCCTGCTCTACCTCTCTGGCGATAATGGCTTTCTGCTGGTTGCCACCGCTCATGGAGCGTACGATCGTTTTACTGCCCTGTCCGCTTCGGATATCGTATTTTTCTATCAGTTTTTCACTGTTGTCTTCAAAAATCTTCTGGTCCAGTACTCCCTTATGGCAGAACGGCTCCTTATAATAATTGCGAAGCGCCAGATTCTCCGAAAGGGTGAAATCCATGACCAGTCCGTAATTCTGTCTGTCCTCGGGGATATAAGATATCCCTTCTGTGGTGCGTTCTCTGATAGACAGATTCGTAATATCTCTGCCGTTTAACAGGATCTTACCGGAACGCGCCGGCACCAGTCCCGCTATGGCATCTGCAATCTCTACCTGACCGTTGCCTGCCACACCTGCAATGGCTACGATCTCACCGGAATGTACCTCCAGGGATACATCCTTTACCACCTGAAAATCCTGTTTGTTATAGACATTCAGATGCTGTATGTCAAGAATGGTCTTACCCGGTTTTGCGGGCTCTTTTTCTGTCTCGAAATCGACCTCACGACCGACCATTTTGTTTGCCATGACTTTGGTGGATGTGGTCGCCACATCCATAACGTCCATCAGACGTCCGCGGTTCAAGATAGCGCATCTGTCTGCGATCCGTTTGATTTCTTCCAATTTATGGGTAATAAGGATGATGGTCTTGCCGTCATCCCGCAGAGACTTAATAATATCTAACAGGAAATCGATCTCCTGTGGTGTAAGAACCGCCGTGGGTTCATCGAAAATGAGGATCTCCGCTTCACGGTAAAGCATCTTAAGGATCTCTACTCTCTGCTGTGTAGAGACATTGATGTCACTGATCACGTCGGTGGGATTCACTGCCAGTCCGTATTTCTCCGAAAGGTCGCGGATATCCTGATTGGCTTTCTTCATATCCACTACCGGAATACAGCCCAGTACCTTTTTCACCGGTTCCATGCCCATCACGATATTCTCCGCAATGGTATAGTTGGAGACCAGTTTGAAATGCTGGTGTACCATACCGATATTTAATTTGGTGGCATGGTTGGGGGATTCCAGTTTCACCTTTTCTCCCCGGATATAGATCTCTCCTTCATCCGGCTCGTACATTCCGAACAGCATACTCATTAAGGTGGATTTTCCTGCACCATTCTCTCCCAGCAGAGCAAAGATCTCGCCCTTTTTGATCTGGATCGTTACATCGTCATTGGCTACGATTCCGGGGAAACGTTTGGTGATGTGTTTCATCTCAACAATATATTCCGACATGTTTATCCTCATTTCTACTCATGTAAACAAATAAGAAGGTGACAGTTCCTCACCATCACCTTCTTGTGAATTCATTCTTCCTACCAGGTAAAGGTCTCCGGAGTTACACCGTTAAAGTTTGCCGCAGGAACAATCTTGCCTTCCTTTAACAGAGCCTGTGCTGCACTGATCTTCTCAATAACCTCTGCGGTGAGCTGGCATCTGCCTTCCTCACTTACAAAGCCTGTAGCATCCTCTGCAGCAGTCAGAGTTACATTAGCACCCTTAAAGGAACCGTCTTTTACTTCATTCAGTACGTTGTAAACAGTATCATGCATTACCTTCAGAACGCTGGTCAGAACGATATTGCTGTCACCGTTTGTGCCATCATCATACTGGTCAACATCACAACCGATTACCTTAACGCCGTCAGCTTCCTTGGCAGCGGTAAATACACCGTTGCCGGAACCACCTGCTGCTACAAACATGATATCTACGCCTTCAGCGATCAGAGCATTGCCCAGTACCTTACCGGTAGCTTCATCAGAGAAGTTACCAACATAGTTACCGCCTACATTAGCGCCGGTAACATCAGTACCTGCGTAAGAAGGAAGCTCTACTACTTCTACATTCATGCCTTCGGTGCCATTCACATATTTAACACCGCACTCGAAGCCATATTGATAGTTAACGTTGGAAGGATATGCGATACCGTTAACTACTGCTACCTTACCGGTGGTGGTAGACAGAGCTGCAGCCATGCCTGCATAGAAACCGCTCTCCTGCTCAGCGTAGTAAGCAGCATATACATTGTCGATCACCTGATCAGCAGTTACCTCGGTACCATCAACGGTAGGCCAGGAGTCAATCAGAATGAACTTCGTATCGGGGTTCTCCTGTGCCAGATTACCGATACCGGCAAACTGGAAACCACAGCATACAATAACATCGTAGTCAGCTACTACGTCAGCTACTGCCTGAACAGCTGCTGCGCTGTCACCGGTCTCCTCACGAATAGGAGTTACGGTTGCATTTGGATTCTCCTCAATGAACTTCAGGACACCATTGTAGTTGTCCTGGTTGAAGGACCCGTCATCCACACCAGAGGGGCTGGATACGATAGCGATCTTCAGACCGGGCTCTTCGCTGTCGCTTTCTGCGGCTACACTGGTAGTGGTGGTGTCAGCTGCTGCACTGGATTCTGCATTGGTATCAGCATTACTGCTGCCGCATGCCACCAGAGAAACAGCCATGACAGATGCAAGTGCAAGTGCCAGAAACTTTTTCATAATTTTTTCCTCCTAATAATGTAAATTAAAGAAACATTTAATTACAACGGTAATATTATCATTCCCGTCGGCAAAATTCAATAATTTTTTTCATTTAATACTTGTCACCGCATATGCACATCCATCTGGGGGAACGGTATTTCGATACCGGCTTCATCCAAAACATATTTGCACTGTTCGGTAATCCGCCATTTTCCCTGCCAGAAGTCTTCGTTTTTAAACCAGCAGCGCACGCACAGATTAATGCCGGAATCCGCCAGTGTATCCACAAAAACAAAATGTTCTCTGTCCTTCATGGTATCCGGATCCTCGGAAAGCATTTTCGTCAGAACTTCCTTCGCCTTCTTCAGATCTGCACTGTAGGATACGGACACTGTGACATCACAGCGTCTGCATTCCGCTGCCGTGACATTTACGATGGTATGATTCGCCAGGTTGCCGTTGGGCAGAATGACAGTCTGGTTGTCATAGGTCAATAATTTCGTATAGAAAATCTGAATTTCCTTCACTATACCTTCTTTACCGGAGGAGCTTTCTACAATATAATCGCCCACCCGGAAGGGCTTCAGCAGCAGAATCAGGACACCGCCTGCCAGATTGGACAGGCTTCCCTGTACCGCCAGGCCGATAGCTACACCGGCCGATCCTAACAATGCCACAATGCTGGCCGCATCTACGCCAAACGAGGTCGCTAAAGTCAGAATCAGCACAGTATATAAAGAAGCTTTCACGAAAGAATCCACAAACTGGATAACTCCGGTCTCCGCTCCCGCCCGGTTCATGGACTTACGGATGATCCTGCGGATCAGTTTGATCAGTTGTACCCCGATGAAGAAAAACACCAGTGCCAGACCGATCCGGATGCCTAAGTTCAATGCCTTTTCCGGCAGGGTATCCAGGAAAGATGCGATCAGCCCTTCCTTTGCCTGCACCTCTTCAATTACATTATCTGTCAGATCCATGTTGTCTTATTTCTCCTGTTTCTTTTTTGCGGTCTTACCGATCGTCTTGCGGATCGGCGTATTTTTGCGGATACGCTTCTCAATCACCTTCTCCAGTTCTGCTTCGGTATAGGGAATGAACTGCAGAATGCTTAAGGATAACGGTGCCAGTTTCACGGTAACGGACTGTTTTTTATCATCCCATTCCACATCTTCCGCACGTTTCACACGGTCATTGACCACACCGGTACCACCGTAGCAGACGGCATCCGTGTTCAGGATCTCCTTATATTTTCCTTCGTAAGGAACGCCTGTAGTAATGTCTCTGGGCACGCCGGAGAAGTTTGCTACGACTAAGAGCAGTTCCTCTGCCTCTTCTCCCTTACGCACGAAGCTGACATAACACTCATTGGCGGAGATCTCGTTCATCCACTGGAATCCCTTCGCCTGAGCATCACATTCATACAGTGCCTTGTTCTCTCTGTATAATGCATTCAGATCCTTCACCAGTCTCTGGACTCCGGCATTTTCCTTCTGCTCTTCCAGTGCCCATTCTACCTGACGCATTTCGTTCCATTCTTTTTCTTCCGCCAGATCCTGTCCCATGAAGAGAAGCTTTTTCCCGGGGTGAGTCATCATATAGCCGTATGTCAATCGTAAGTTGGCAAGCTTCTGTGCCCTGTCTCCCGGCATCTTGCCAAGTAAGGTCCCTTTGCCGTGTACCACTTCATCATGGGAAAATACCAGCATGAATTTCTCGCTGTAAGCATAGATCATGCTGAAGGTAAGTTCTCCGTGATGGTGGCTTCGGAAATACGGATCATATTTGATATAATCCAGATAATCGTTCATGAAGCCCATATTCCACTTCAGATCAAAGCCAAGTCCCCCCTCTTCCAGGGAACCGGTGATCATGGGGAATGCCGTACTCTCCTCCGCGATGGATAATACTCCGGGATCTCTCTTTTTCAGGATGGAATTTAAGTGTTTAATTAGTTCAATGGCTTCCAGGTTCTCGTTACCACCATACATATTGGGAATCCATTCTCCATCCTGTCTGCCGTAATCCAGATAGAGCATGCTGGCTACTGCATCCATACGGATACCGTCCGCATGATATTTCTCCACCCAGAACAGCGCATTAGCGATCAGATAGTTTGATACCTGGGGACGACCGTAATTGTAGATCAGGGTTCCCCAGTGAGGATGACTGCCCTGTCTGGGATCCTGATGCTCATAAAGACAGGTGCCGTCAAATGCAGCTAATCCATAAGAATCTCTCGGAAAATGTGCAGGCACCCAGTCAAGGATCACACCGATCCCCGCCTTATGCAGTGCATTCACGAAGAACATAAAGTCCTCCGGCGTACCGTATCTGGCAGTAGGGGCATAATACCCGATGACCTGATACCCCCAGGAAGCGTCCAGGGGATGCTCCATGACCGGCAGCAGTTCCACATGGGTGTATCCCATTTTCTTTACATATTCTATAACCTTCGGGGCAATTTCCCGGTAATTGACATAATCCTGTCCTTCCCCCGGTGTCGCAAAGCTTCCCAGATACATTTCATAGACGCTCACCGGAGCATTACCGCACTGATATTTTTCGCGACTTTTCAGGAAATCGTCGTCCTCCCATTTATAATTACGGATATCCGCAATTACAGAAGCCGTCTCCGGTCTCTTCTGTGCTGCATTGCCGTAGGGGTCCGCCTTCAGATAAGTAAGTCCTCCCTTGATCTTCAACTCGTATTTGTAACAGTCTCCGGCTTCCGCTCCGGGAATAAACAGTTCAAAGATACCGGAATCCCCCAGCCGTCTCATCTGATGGATCCGCCCGTCCCATTCATTAAAATCACCGACTACGCTGACACGCATGGCATTCGGCGCCCAGACGGCAAAATAGGTTCCCTCGTCCCCATCCAGTTCCATGGGATGTGCCCCCAGCTTTTCATAGATTGTATAATGAATGCCGGCGGCAAAACGATCCATGTCTTCCTTCGTGATCTGCGGAACATGCCGGTACGCATCCCCACAGATCATTCTGCGTGCTTCCCGGTCTCCCGTCTTACCGTATTCCACGACATATTCATAAGGAGCCATTTTCCCCGCATTCACTAACGCTGCAAAATACCCTTCTTCATCCGCCAATTCCATGGGCACATCCGTAAGAAGTGCCTCGCCCACCTGACCGGATTTCTTCCAGTGAATCGTTACCTTCTCCGCTCCCGGGAAGAATGCCTGTACCAGCATTTTGCTTCCCTGCTTATGGGGTCCCAAAAGCTCATGGGGATTATCGCATTCGGAATAGGTGATCTCTTCTATTTGGGGCCAGTTCATCAATTTATAAAGTTTGTTTGTCATATTCCCTCTTTTCTGCGGCGCGATTGCTGCATTCTATTCTGTCATTTTTGCCTTTAGAAAACCTGCGGGTTACCGCTCAATCTCATGCAGGAACAGCCCGCTTCGAAGCTTCGGCTCGAACCAGGTGGACTTCGGAGGCATCAGCCGTCCTGCGTCCGCCACCGCAAAAAGTTCTGCAATGGATGTGGGATACATTGAGAACGCCACCTTCATATCCGCATGTACTCTCCGTTCCAGTTCTCCCAGTCCCCGGATACCTCCGACAAAATCAATTCTCTTATCTGTCTTCGGATCCTTAATCCCCAAAACGGGATCTAACAGATAATTCTGCAAAAGCGATACATCCAGTCCCTCTACGGCATCCTCACTTTTTATTTCCTCTTTTGCGACAAGACAGTACCATTCATCCTCCAGATACATGCCAAACATACCCTTCTTTGTGGGTCTGTAAGGAGCCTGTCCCATTTTCTCCACTGTGAAATATTCTCCAATACGTGTAAGGAAAGCTGCTGTATCCATTCCGTTCAGATCCTTCACTACACGATTGTAATCCAGGATACGTAACTCTTCATCCGGGAAAATCACGGAAAGAAAATAATTAAATTCCTCTTCTCCTGTATAATCCGGATACTGCTCTCTCCTCTTCAACCCAACCTTCACTGCGGAAGCACATCGATGATGCCCATCCGCAATATAGATTGCAGGGATTTTCCCAAAAGACTCCTCGATCATCGCTACATCCGCATCGTTATCAATCACCCACACAAGATGCCCGATTCCATCTTCACTGACAAAATCATAGACCGGTGCCTGCTTTTTTAACTCTCCGATTTTCTCCTCCAGATCCTCCTTCGCCCGATACGCCAGGAAGATCGGTCCCGTCTGCATACTGCACGTATCCACATGACGAATACGGTCTTCCTCCTTGTCCGCCCTGGTATTCTCATGCTTTTTGATCACATTATGCCGATAATCATCAATCGATGCACAGCCTACCACCCCGGTCTGACTGTGTCCATCCATCGTCAGTTCATACAGGTAGAAACATGGCGTCGGATCCTGTACGAATTTTCCCTCCTGAATTTTCTCACGAAGCATCTGATTCGCTTTCTCATACACACAGTCCGCATACGTGTCTACTTCCTCGCCAAACTGCGTCTCCGCACGGTCAATCGCCAGAAAAGATTCCGGATTCTTCTTCACCACTTCACACGCTTCCGCCCTGTTATATACATCATAAGGAAGTGCCGCAATCCTCTCCTCCATCCCCTTACAGGGTCGATATGCCTTAAATGGTCTGATCTGTGCCATACTCCTACCTCCCAATTTCTATATATTCCTATTTTACCAAATCCCATCTCATATCACAAGGTTATTTAAATAAGCAAGCAGCCCCGGATGGGTGTAAGAATAAGCAGGCCGTAAGCAGACGTCGGCACTTAGCGGGCGTATTCTGACCGCTTATGTGCCGTTACGCTCTGCGACAGAGCGAAAGCGTGCCGCGTTTCTTACCCCAGCCGAGGCTGCGGGAAATATTCTTAGCCCCAATGCGGGCTACAGGGATTTTTTTAATAATACCTACCCCAACTTATGGAACAAAATACAGTTGGGCATATTGACCTTCATCGCCGGTCCGTTCATAATCATGGTACCATGCTCCAGATCAATATGGAAGAACGTCATCGTATTACTCTCATGATTCAAAGACACCAAAAACTTATTATCCGGGAAGAACTCCGCATCCTTCGGATACTCACCGCTGACCGGCAGCAGGAAATTCTTCTTAAGAAGTCCCGTCTTCTTATCCACATCAAATACAATGACAGAATTATCTCCCGCAATAGAACTCAGCAGATAATTGTAATCCAGCGAGAAACTGAAAGCACTGGCACTGTTCGTATTGCCTCTGGTCAGCTTGATCAGTTCTACCGTCTGAATCTTCTCAAAAGTGGGATCATTGTCATGATCCGCATACTCATAGACATCAATATAACACTTCAGCTCATGCAGAATATAAATATATCTGCCATCCTCGGAGATCTTGATATGACGGGGTGCGGATTCCATCTCACTGCGGATGATATCCTCCAGCTTTACCTTACCCTTCTCCACATCAAAACGATAGACATTCACATGATCCATTCCCTGATCAGCCACCAGCAGATACTTATTATCATGCGTCATGCGGGCACAGTTAATATGGGGACGGAAGTTCCGCTCTGCCATACTGCCCAGACCCCTATGATAGATCTCATCGGTAATCTCACCGATGGAGCCGTCTTCCTTTAACCGGAGTACTGTCAGCTTACCGTCATGATATCCCGCTACGAACAGGTACTGATCCGTGTAATCCGTAGATACATAACATCCTCTCATGCCGTTGATCGGTGCGAAATTGATCAGTTCCAGATCTCCGTCCGGCATAATCGTATAAGCCTCTACGCCAAAATCCGTTATAGAATAAAGAAACTTTCCGTTATGGGAAATGGTCAGATAAGAAGAGTTTGTGATCTCTACCTTGTCTTTCTCCTTAAAACGACCTTTTTTCATATCCACATCATATATTCTGATGCCGTGACTGTCCCCCTGTGTGTAACTGGAAACATAGGCAACATATTTTTCCTTGCTCATGACCGGATCCTCCTTAACGTATATCTATTATTTCTATGTTTTTTATGTTTATAAATATAGCACAACTCTGAAAATTGTGAAACATTTTTTCTGCAAAAATCCCGAAAAATACTCCCGTTTTTTCTCCACGGTAAAGTTTATGTAAATTAGGCTGAAAAATCCAAAACTTCACATTGACTTTCCGTGTGTTTACGTATAATATAAATTCGACTTGCAAAAAATTTTCATTTAAGTTTTTCGAGGATTTTTTGCAGGATTTTTTACATCAGGAAGGAAAAATTGATGAAAAATGCTTTAGTCAATTTAGTGAACATTTCAAAATCATTTGACAATCAGATGGTTCTGGATGATCTCAATCTGTACATCCGCGAGAACGAGTTCCTGACACTGTTGGGGCCCAGTGGCTGCGGAAAGACTACAACCCTTCGTATCCTGGGCGGTTTCGAGACTCCTGACAAGGGTCAGGTCATTTTCGAAGGCAGGGATATCACTAACCTTCCACCCAATAAGCGCAATTTAAATACCGTATTCCAGAAGTATGCCCTGTTCCCCCATATGACCATTGCGGAGAACATTGCCTTCGGATTAAAAATCAGCGGTAAGAGTAAATCTTATATTAACGATAAAATTAAATATGCTCTGAAATTAGTCAATCTGGACGGTTTCGAGAACCGTATGCCGGATTCCTTAAGCGGCGGGCAGCAGCAGCGTATCGCCATTGCCCGTGCTATCGTAAATGAGCCCAAGCTTCTGCTCTTAGACGAGCCTCTGGGTGCTCTGGATCTGAAGCTGCGCCAGGATATGCAGTACGAACTGATCCGTCTGAAAAACGAGCTGGGCATTACCTTTATCTATGTCACCCATGACCAGGAGGAGGCTCTGACCATGTCCGATACCATTGTAGTCATGAACCAGGGCTATATCCAGCAGATCGGTACTCCCGAGAGCATCTACAACGAGCCGGAGAACGCATTCGTTGCCGACTTTATCGGTGACAGTAACATCATCGGTGCCAACATGATCAGGGATCGTCTGGTAGAGATCCTCGGTGCCCGCTTCGACTGTGTGGATACCGGTTTCGGTGAGAATAAGCCGGTCGATGTAGTCATCCGTCCCGAGGATGTGGAACTGGTCGCTCCGGAAGAAGGTATCATTCAGGGTACACTGACCCACTCCATCTTCAAGGGCGTTCATTATGAAATGGAAGTTATGGCAAACGGTTTCGAGTGGCTGGTACAGTCCACGAAGATGGTTCCCGTAGGAACCAAAGTCGGCATTAAAGTAGATCCGTTTAATATTCAGATCATGAAGAAGCCGGAATCCGAGGATGAGGAGGCCATTGGAGTCAATGAATAAAAAATTATTGTCGCTCCCTTTTATCTTCTGGTCAGCCATGTTTGTTATCGTGCCTCTGTGCATGGTCTTCTACTATGGTCTGACCGATAAGAGTGGCGCTTTTACCTTCGATAATATTCTGGCGATTGCTACCGCCGAGCATTCCAAGGCTCTGTGGGAGGCACTGAAGTTATCCGTAATCAGCACGGTGATCTGCCTGCTTCTGGCATATCCCCTTGCCCTGATCCTGTGCAATATGAATGTGAATCAGAATTCTTTTTTAGTGCTGATTTTCATTCTGCCCATGTGGATGAATTTCCTGCTTCGTACTCTGGCATGGCAGACTTTGCTTGAGAAGACCGGTGTTATCAACAGCATTCTCTCCGTTCTGCATCTGCCGGCGTTAAATATCATCAATACGCCATCTGCCATCGTACTGGGTATGGTATATAACTTTTTGCCTTTTATGGTACTGCCCCTGTATAACGTACTGGTCAAGATCGACAAGAGTGTGATCAATGCTGCTTATGACCTGGGTGCCAACGGCGTACAGACATTCTTACGGATCATTTTCCCCTTAAGTCTGCCCGGCATGGTCAGCGGTATCACCATGGTATTTGTCCCTGCCCTGACTACCTTCGTTATCAGTAAGATCTTAGGCGGCAGCAAGATCCTGCTCATCGGCAACGTCATCGAGCAGGAATTCACCCAGACCGGCAACTGGAATCTGGGAAGCGGACTTTCCATCGTACTGATGCTGTTCATCATATTTAATATGGTAATCTCCGTAGTAACGGATAAGGACGGGGAGGCGAACACATTATGATCAAAACAACTGCACAGAAAATATATCTGGGGCTGATCTTTTTCTTTTTATATGCCCCCATCGTTACACTGATCGTACTCTCCTTCAACGCCAGCAAGACCCGTGCAAAATGGGGAGGGTTTACACTCAAATGGTATTCCGCTCTGTTTCAGAATGAGCAGATCATGCAGGCTCTGTGGAATACCCTGGCACTGGCTGTATTATCCGCGCTGATCGCCACCTTCATCGGTACGATCGCCTGCATCGCCATGCAGTCCATGAAGCGCACCAGCCGTACGATTCTCATGGGAATCACGAATATTCCCATGTTAAATGCCGAGATCGTCACCGGTATCTCCCTGATGCTTCTGTTCTTAAGTCTGGGAGTAAAATTCGGTTTCGGTACCATACTGCTGTCACACATTACCTTTAATATTCCTTATGTGATTTTAAGTGTAATGCCCCGTATGAAGCAGTTGAACCCCAGCACTTATGAGGCTGCCCTTGATCTGGGTGCTTCTCATACGTATGCCTTTTTCAAAGTAGTATTTCCGGATATCCTGCCGGGTATCCTGTCCGGTTTCCTGATGGCATTTACCATGTCACTGGATGACTTTATCATTACCCACTTTACCAAGGGTCCCGGTGTCGACACGCTGTCCACCAAGATCTACACAGAAGTGAAAAAAGGCATCAAACCGGAAATGTACGCATTATCCACAATTATCTTTGTAACTGTATTGATTTTACTGATCTTGGTAAATTACACACCTAAGGGTAAGAAAAAGAAATAACTTTTTCAATAGATATTCAGGAGGAAAATGAATGAAAAAATTTATGGCACTGCTTCTGTGCGGTATCCTTACCGCAACTGCTCTGACCGGCTGCGGGTCATCTTCCACCGGTGGAGAAAACGGTGAAGTCATCGTCTATAACTGGGGCGAATATATCGATCCCGATACTATCACTATGTTCGAAGAAGAGACCGGAATCAAAGTAATCTACGATGAGTTTGAGACCAATGAGATCATGTATCCCAAGGTAGAAGCCGGTTCTTCCGCTTATGACGTGGTATGCCCTTCGGATTACATGGTACAGAAAATGATCGAAAACGATCTGATCCAGGAGCTGGATTATGACAAGATCCCCAATGCCAAGGAAAATATCGGTGCCCAGTATTACGAGCAGGCTGCCGCATACGATCCCGGCAATAAATACTGTGTTCCCTACTGCTGGGGCACCGTCGGAATCATCTATAATAAGACTCTGGTAGATACCCCTCCCACCAAGTGGGCAGATCTCTGGGATGAAAAATATGCCGATGAGATCCTGATGATGGATTCCATCAAAGACAGCTTCATGGTAGCTCTGAAAAAGAACGGCTTCTCTTCCAACAGTTTAGATGAGTCCGAACTACAGATTGCCACCGCAGATCTGATTGCCCAGAAGCCTTTAGTGCAGGCATATGTAGTAGATCAGGTGCGTGACAAAATGATTGGCGGCGAAGCTGCCATGGGTGTTATGTTCTCCGGTGACGCTCTCTATGTTATGAGTGAAAATGAAGATCTGGATTATGTTATCCCTGAGGAAGGCACTAATGTATGGATTGATGGCTGGGTAATCCCCAAGAACGCTCCCAACAAGGACAATGCGGAGAAGTTTATTGATTTCATGTGCCGTGCGGATGTAGCTCTGAAGAATTTTGAATACATCACCTACGGTACTCCCAACGTAGCTGCCCAGGAACTGATCGAGGACGAGGATCTGAAGAACTCTCCCATCGCCTTCCCGGATCTGACCCAGTTCAACAATCTGGAGACCTTCCAGTATTTGGGAGAAGACGGTGAAGAACTCTACAACAAATACTGGAAAGAAGTTATGTCCAACTAATTTTCATACAGACAAAATAAACCCCTGAGCCGTTTATCGGTTCAGGGGTTCTTTGTTCTTAGGAATTCTGTTCACATCCGCAGGTCTCGCATCTTCCTTCATTTCTTCTGGAAAATGCCGGATCATCCACGGGTGTAAAGTTCGGAAAATCGGGTCTGGGCGGTCTGCGGTCTCTGTCCGCGCTGCGTCCGCCGTCTTCCGATCTACGTGCACCGCAGGAATTCGAATTGCTGCTTCCGCAGGAGCTGTTGGAATTACCACAGGAATTGTTGTTACCGCAGGAGCTGCGATTATTGTTTCCGCAATTTCCACAGGAATTTCCGCCACAAAATAGTAACAATAACAGAATGATACAGTTCATAGGATCCTCTACTTACCACTTGTTTTTTACTATTCTATTCTGCATTCTCCAACTGGTGCCAGTCCATGCTGTGCTTATGTTGTACCAGTTCCTCCTTGATGAACCGGAAGGTCTTCTCTTCTCCCTGCTCTGCCAGCATCTCCAGTACATATAATAATTTTGCCTTCGTCTCCGGATGGATGGGTGCCTTATCGGTGCCCCGATAATAGTAGTCTAACGGTGATCTGTCCGTGTATCTGTCGCCCATATAGACCTTGCTGGCGGCGATCCGATCCATGATCATCTCCGCAATATACCGATCCGGCATAGGTACCGGTGCCATGCCTCCGGGCAGTGCCTGCATGCTGTAATCGATCCAGTATTCATAGTGATGCTTATTTCTGCCCTTATGGTGCAGCCAGGCGCTGGAATAGCCGATATCCTCTCTCTCCGCGTTGTTGGGACTGCGGTCGCCCTGGTAGTATTTTGCCCCCACCCAAAACTCTGTGGGACTGTATTTCGACATATCATGTAACAGTCCCTGCTTGTACAGACCTACCTTAAAGCAGCCTTTTGCCACCAGAATCTTATGGTGAGTGATTGTTTTAAAATGTTTCCAGATATTATGCATTTGCATTTCGTTCTATCATCTTTCCTCGGAAGTCTCCGTTTTCTTTTTACCGGACTTTGCCGCAATTTTCTTCCCTGTATCCTGTGTCATCCCCATCACGCCCTCATAGACAGCAATGCTCCTGGGTGCAATGGTTCTGATCTGATCCTTCGCCTCTTCTACCTTCTCCTGCGTGGTCAGAATGTCCTCTGTATTTTCTGTTGCCAGAACCAGCTTCCATTCCATGCCCTTCGGCAGCTTCGGGAATGCCAGCTTCTGAGGCTCCCAGTGCATATTCATGGCAACATAGAGGAAGGAATCTTCCCCTCCCTGTGTGGTCTTCGCATATTTTCCACAGTACATCATGCCTACATGGCGATTATAACTCTCCGTCTGGGGTCTCCAGGCATTCTGCCCATGATAGGACAGATCCGGATAACCACAAGATAAGGTATCGAGAATCCGAAGTTCCTCCTCCGGGTGCAGGATGGGATGCGCCTTGCGGAAAGCAATCAGCTGCTTCCAAAAGGCAAACAGCTCTGCGTTCTTTTCCTTATCCTGCCAGTTTAACCAGGTGGTCTTATTATCCTGACAGTAAGGATTATTATTGCCCTGCTGGGAATTGCCGAATTCATCTCCCATGAAGATCAGTGGTGTGGACTGCGTCAGGAGCAGCATACAGAAAGCATTCTGCAGCTGTTTTTTCCGAAGTGCCAGCACCTTTTTACGACGGGATACCCCTTCTTCGCCACAGTTCCAGCTGCAGTTGTAATCATTACCGTCCCGGTTGCCCTCACCGTTTGCCTCATTATGCTTATGGTCATAAGACACCATATCCATCAGCGTAAAGCCGTAATAGTTGGACAGATAATGAATCCGTCCCATATTGGCGGGAATATGGCGCATCTCATACAATACTCCCGAAAGCATATTGTCATCGCCCTTTAAGAACCGGCGCATGGTATACAGATAGTCATCCCGATACTCCGCCAGATTCCGGTATTCCGGCTTCTTGGCAGGATCGTAGATTCTTGATGCATCAAAATTGTAGTACCACAGTTTGGTACCGGTCAGTGACGGATCCTCCGCCAGTGCCTGCGCGGGCACCTCTCCCATCAGATGAAAGCCGTCCACATGATAAGATAATACCCAGAAACGTAAAATATTCCCGATCTCTGCCGCATCCATTCCCTTCGGGAAATAAAACTGTAAAATCACTTCCATGTTGCGCTTATGGAATTCCTTCACCATACTACGCAGTTCCGCCGTCGGGTCCTCCCCTGCCGCATAGGCTGCCTTGGGTGCATAATAAAATCCCGGCTGGTAGCCCCAATAGTTCAGTACCCGGTATCCGGGGCGATCTCCGTTTTGTTCTCCGGCTGCCGCCGTCATGTCTGCGGATGTCTTCGGATGTGTCTCTTCCGGAACCTCATCGAATTCATAAATGGGCTGTAATTCTACTGTAGTAATACCGATCTCCTGCAGATAGTCCAGTTTCTCCACAAGTCCCGCAAAAGTTCCCCGGTGCTTCACCCCGGAGGAAGCATGCATGGTAAAACCGCGGACATGCAGACAATAGCATACGCTCTCCTGATAAGGAAGCATAGGTCGCTCATCCTGCTCCCAATCAAAGTCGTCTCCCGGAAATACCGCAATACGGTTCGCATTCTTCCGTGCTTTCCCGTATGCCGGCTTACTGAAAAAGCCCCTTGCCTGCGGATCCGGCACGTAAACTTCTTCCTCATAGAACTGGTATGCTGTATCCGCCGGATCCAACTCTAAATATTTGCAGTACACATTTCCCATCCGTTCGTCCTGTCGGAACGGAATCCTGTGTAATTTCTTGCCGCTTTTTCTGTCATATAAGAGAATGCCGCAATCCTTTTTTCCGGACGCATATGCAAAACGGATCGCTCCGTCCTCCACATGTGCTCCCAGGGGGTAAGGTTTTATTGCATACTTTTTTTCTGTCATTGTCATACTCCATTTTCTCGCTTCATAGTCTTATCCCACTATTTTATTATAGTCGGTAGTCTTAAGAAAAACAAGCGTTGCAAGAATATCCGTAAACGGTTATAATAAGGGAACAAAGTACTGTTACACCCAAAAAATATCACAGGAGGATTCCCATGGGTAAAAAAGAAAGTTATGAAGATGAAGAAATGACCGTTGAGCTGGAGCTGGAAGATGGCACTGTTGTCAATTGTGCGATCATTACCATTCTCACCGTAGAGGAAAAGGATTATATCGTACTGTTGCCTCTGGATGAGGACGATGAAAACGAGGACGGAGAAGTATGGTTCTACGGTTACTCCGAGAATCCGGACGATCCGAATGAAGAGCCCATTCTCGCATACATTGAAGATGATGATGTCTATGAAAGAGTTGCCGATGCTTTTGACGAGTATCTGGACAGCTGTGAGTTCGACGAACTCATCGACGATACTGACTCAGAGGAATAAGGAATCTGGAAGGGAACCTGGGACGCTCTGCTGTACCTGTAAGGCAGAGAAGTTCCAGGTCTTTTTTTGCCCTGGTCATCGCCACATAGAAGATCCGGCGCTCTTCTTCGAGGTGCTCCGTATCCGATGTATTGCCGTGAGGAAATGTCTTCTCATTGCAGTCCGGTATCCACACATGGTCAAATTCCAGTCCCTTGGCTGCATGCACGGTAAGCAGCCGGATTTTGCAGTCTGCACTCTCTTCTTTTGCTCCGTCTGGTTCCTGCCGCTGTAACTGTTCTGCGTAAAGTTCCTGCGCCTCCTGCCATTCTCCAAAATCTCTGTATTTTCCCGCATCCTCCGTAATAAAGTCCAGTACTTCCATCCATTCCGCCAGATCCGCCTTCCTTTCCTGCCCTGCCCGCAGACGCAGATATTTCTCATACCCACAGGATTTTCGTAAGAACAGAACCGCCAGCTTCAGATCTGCATTTTTCACAAACTCCATCTGCCGTTTCAGCAAACAGACGGCGTCATAGACTTTCCGGTCTTTTGCCGCATAATAGGCTTCCAGTGTCGGCAACGAGGCTTCCTTCCAAAAGGCTTCCCTGGAAATATTCCGAAACGGCTTATTGACGATCCGAAGGTAATCGCCTCTCGCAGCCTCCCCCTGCGCTACCCGCAGATACGCCATAATATCCTGCATGATAAAATGCTCATAAATATTTTTCCCCTTTTCCTTCATGGTAAAAGGAATGCCAGCTCCGGTAAGACCGGCTGCCAGACTTTGCATGGACAGATTCGTTCGAAACAGCACGGCGCAGGTTTCTCCTTTTGTCTGGGCTTTCAGTCTGTGGATCAGATATTGCTGCTGCTCCTTCGCCTCACGGAATTCCCGGATACCTACCCGGTACTTCTCTCCGCTTTTTCGTCTGTTGGCTTCGCAGGGCTCCAGTTTTTTTGGGAATCGATCCCGGTTCTCCCCGATCACTGCCAGGGATGCCTCCACAATGTCCTGGTGGCTGCGGTAATTGACAGGAAGCACGATCTGTTTCGCCCCGAAATCCCGCACAAACTGTTTCATACATGCCGGTCTTGCACCACGGAAACCGTAGATTGCCTGGTCATCATCTCCTACCGCGAACACATTCTTATGTTTCTCCGCTAACAGCCGTATAATGCAATACTGTCTGTAATTAATATCCTGGAATTCGTCGATCAGAATATGAGAAAAGAGAGATTGCCAGTAAGTCCGCTGTGCGGCATCCTTTCGTAAAAGTTCCTCGCATTCCTTCAGCATATCATCAAAATCCAATCCCCCGGTTTGTTTCCTTGCTTCTTCATATTCGGAATAAACGCGCAGGAAATCACTCTTCCATTCCTCCGGAAGTTTTTCCCCGGCAGTCTCTGCGTCTCCGGTATTTTTATAATAGCCAATCGCTGTCAGAAAAATTTTCGCCAGTTCCGGCAGTTCTGCGGCGGATAAATTTTTCTTCTCTTTTTCTTTTTTCAGAATCGGAAAAATAAGCTCCCTTTTCTGTTTTTCGTTTAACAGGTTACCTGGTGAAATTCTGCCCGATCTGAGCAGGATCTGATAAAAACAAGAATGAAATGTTCCAAAATTGACGGTAGAATTCTGTGGAGAGATCTGTGCAAAACGCTGTCTCATGGAAAGTGCCGCTTCCCTGGTAAAAGTGATCACCAGAAGCTTCTGCGGCGGAATCTGTCTCTCACGGATCAGGTATAGGATCCTCTGGGTAATGGTAAAGGTCTTGCCGGAGCCCGGGCCCGCCAGTACTAACAGCGGGTCCTCTCCGAACGTTACAGCCTCCCTCTGGGAGGGATTGCATTTTGTATAATCAGACATTCGCCTCTAATAATTCGATTCCTTTGCGGATTCTGTTTAAGGATTCCTCCTTACCCAGGACTTCCATGATCTCCGTAGCGCCGGCAGGTGTCATCTGCTTGCCGGATACCGCGGTACGGATCGGCCACATGACGTAACCGTTCTTACAGCCCTTTTCCTCCACATATTTTACAAGAGTCTGATACAGCCCGTCATTGCTGTAATCCTCCTGTGCCTCCAGGATCGGAAGCAGGTCTTTTAATACCTCCAGAGAAGTCTCTGCGGTGGTCTTCATCTTCTTATGGGTGTACATTGCCACATCATACTCCGGAAGCTCCTCGAAGAAATCTACCAGTCCGGCGATATCCGGGAATACTTCGATTCGGGTCTTGACCATGGCTGCGATCTTTTTAAGGTCTAAGGGCTTCTTGATCGTCTCTTTCAGATAAGGCTCTGCCATCTCATAGAACTTGTCAAAGTCCATAGCCTTCAAATATTCACCGTTCATCCAACGCAGTTTTACGATGTCGAAGACTGCGGGGGACTTGCTGATACGGTGGTAATCGAACTCCTTGATCAGCTCATCCAGGGAGAAGATCTCACGGTTGTCCTCGGGGCTCCATCCTAACAGTGCTACATAGTTCACAATAGCTTCGGTAATGAATCCCTGATCGATCAGATCCTCGAAGGAAGCATGTCCGCTTCTCTTGGACAGCTTTTTATGGTTCTCATCGGTGATCAGCGGCAGATGGATGTATACCGGTACCTGCCAGCCGAATGCTTCGTACAGACGCACATACTTCGGGGAGGAGGACAGATATTCGTTGCCTCGTACCACGTGAGTAATATTCATGGTATGGTCATCTACCACGTTGGCAAAATTATAGGTAGGATAACCGTCGGATTTGATCAGGATCATATCGTCCAACTGGGAGTTATCTACGGTAATATCTCCGTATAACTCGTCATGGAATGTCGTGGTGCCTTCCTTGGGGTTATTCTGACGGATAACAAAAGGCTTGCCTGCGGCAAGATTTGCCTCGATCTCTTCCTTGGACAGGGACAGGCAGTGCTTGTCATATACGGTGATCTCCTTGCCGTCCACGACTTCCGTCTTCAGAGAAGCCAGTCTCTCCTTGTCACAGAAGCAGTAATATGCCTCACCCTTATCGATCAGTTCCTTGGCGTATTTCATATAGATACCGGTCTTCATACGTTCGCTCTGTACGTAAGGACCATAGCCGCCATCCTTATCGGGACCTTCGTCATGTACCAGTCCGGTCTTCTCCAGGGTGCGGTAGATGATCTCGGTAGCACCTTCCACATAACGCTCCTGGTCGGTATCCTCGATACGAAGCATGAAATCTCCGCCGGCGTGCTTTGCAATCAAAAATTCATATAATGCGGACCGCAGATTACCTACATGCATTTTACCGGTAGGGCTGGGTGCGTATCTTGTTCTGATCTTTGTCATTTTCTCCTCATTTCTGTAAGGAATCCGCATCCGGCATACTGCTTCCGTTCTGCGCTTCCCTACGCATATATTCCTGTCTGCCTCTCTTAGGGCAGACCACTTTCTTATTCTACCGCCTTTTTTCAAAAACTGCAACAGTTAAGACAAGGATTTCGGATGGGGCAGATTCCATCTGTAATGTGCAGCCAGGAAACGGATCGCCATAACCACGAAGGCGGCGATAAATACCGCCGGAAGTCTGCCGATGCTGCGGTACAGCCAGACGCAGCAGATGCCTCCCACGAGGGAAGCACAGGCATAAATATGCTTTACGAAAATGTAGGGCTCCTCTCCCGCCATCATGTCACGCATCAGACCGCCGCCCACACCGGTGAGCATGCCGATGAATACCAATAAAAAGGTGTTGTCCGGGTAACCGTTGTCAATGCCGGACATCACTCCCAGAGAGGTAAATATCCCCAGTCCCACGGAGTCCATAATGAGCATGGTCTTATCATAAAAGGTGCCTAATCTCCCGCTTAAGAGGTCCTGCTTGATATAAAGCAGAACAAAGATTGCCAGAGCTGTGATGACGGACACCACAACATACACCGGCTTCTCCAGTGCCGAGGGTAATTTCCCCAGGATCACATCCCTGGTCATACCGCCGCCCACTGCCGTCACCACACCCAGTACGCAGATACCGAAGATATCCATCCGCTTCCGGATCCCCACCATAGCGCCCGACGCCGCAAAAGCGATGGTTCCTAAAATTTCCATGAAAAAAATAATACTGTCCTGAATGTTCATAAAATAGTTTCTCCTAAAAGTTCTCCACGATATTTTATAGTATCTTTGTTAAAATAACAATAGTTAATTTACAGGCAGTAAAAAAGGAATCATCACGATCCTGTGATGATTCCCTTTCCCGGCAAACTGTCTTAGCTTTGCCTATTCGTTCTCTAAGATTACCATTTCCTGATCCACGCTCTCGTCAGGAACCTTTTTCTCGGCTTCGTTCTTGAACTTGTCCACGGCTCTGGCAGCTACGGGGATGGCGATATTGGTACCGGCTCCGGCGATACAGCCTCCGGGACATGCCATACCCTCGATCAGGCAGCCGTTCATCTTACCCGCCTTGGCAAGGAGCAGGGCTTTCTTACACTCTGCCAGGCTCTCGGCATGCTGGATGTTCACCGGCGTACCGGGATAATATTTCTCAATGCAGTCCTTGATAGCGTTGGCAACACCGCCTGCCACACCGTAACCTCTTCCGGCTGCGGTGGCATCCTTCATCTCATCCATTGCCTTGATCTCATCCAACAGAATTCCCTTCGCCTCGAACATACCGGTCAGTTCCTCAAAAGTGATAACGAAGTCTACATCGGAACGAACGGTACGTCTGCTGGCTTCCAGCTTCTTGGATGCGCAGGGTCCGATGAATACCACGGAAGCCTCCGGGTGCTCCTGCTTGATCAGGCGGGCAGTTGCCACCATAGGAGTCAGCTCATTACTGATCTTATCAATGGTCTCAGGGAACAGATTCTTCGCCATCACAGACCAAGAAGGACAACAGGAGGTCAGGGCAAACTGCTGCTTGCCGGTAGCCACTTCCTTCACATAATGCTCTGCTTCCGCCATACAACCCATATCCGCACCCAGTGCAGTCTCATAGACATCCGCAAAGCCCAGCTCTTTCAATGCTGTCTTGAACATTTCCGGCGTTACCTTGGGGCCGAACTGTCCCGCAAATGCCGGTGCCACCTGGGCAATAATGGTACGACCAGACTGCATGGCGCGAATCAGCTGGAAGATCTGGGATTTATCCGCAATAGCTCCGAAAGGACAGCTTACCATACACTGACCGCAGGACACGCATCTCTCATTATCAATAACGGCTCTTCCCACATGGTCCGACTTGATGGCTGCCACACCGCAGGCTGCCTTACAGGGACGTTCCTTATGACAGATAGCATCATAAGGGCAGATCTCACGGCATTTTCCGCACTTGATACATTTGTCCTGATCAATGACGGATTTTCCGTTTTTCATGGAGATGGCACCCTTGGGGCAGACACTCTGGCAGGGATGTGCCAGACATCCCATACAGGAACTGGTCACCTCATAACGATTCTCCGGGCAGGCATTACATGCGGAAGGAATGACCTGCATCAGAGGGGGCTCGTAATATTTTTCATCAATATTACTCTCTTCCAACCCTTGTGTCAGATGACCGGGGCGATCGCGGTTCTCCGGACGTAAACTCATACCCATGGCCAGACGGATACGCTCGCGGATGATTGCTCTGTCACGATATACACTCTCCCAGAACTCCGACTCTTCGTAATCTACGATCTTATAAGGCAGTGCCTCCATATCATCCTTCAGATTCTTGGAATTGTACGCCAGATTGGCTACTTCCTTGAACACCCTTCTTCTCCGCTGTCTTACCGGAGTATCGATCCCTCTCATGCTGCTCATATCATATTACCGCCTTTTGATATTTTTTTAACACACTACCCATATTAAACCATACTGTACCTGTAAATGCAAGAAAAATCACAATAAAAATAGGATCTCTCACTGTTTTTCGTGAAAGATCCCATCTTTTTATTTTTTGCTATTATTTCATAACAACTCTCTTGAAGTTCTTCTTACCTCTGCGGACTACCATGCCTTCTCCGTCGAACTGCTCGGGAGCGTAAGCGGTCTTCACATCGGTGACTTTCTCATCCGCTACGACAACACCACCCTGCTCTACGGCACGTCTTGCCTCACTGCGGGATGCGGACAGTTCGGATTTCACCAGAAC